>CANJXG010000033.1 GCA_947478905.1 Coxiellaceae bacterium | reverse complement strand
TGATTTTTTCATATTTATAGAGCAAGATAAGTGTGTCGACTTGTCAGTTTGATTCGATCTAACGTAGATACCGTCTTGGCTGTCAACATTTTTTTTAAAATTTTCCAAAAAAAATGTGCAGCCCCTCTTTTTAAAAAGTATGTATGGGTACAATATGGACGAACTGATGAATAAACCGTGGACCAACCAAGGGTTGGTCGCACAGCTTATTCACAGCTATGCCCACACTGTACCCACACATTCTGGGTTCAAATTTACCAAGTATTTTTTTATTTTTTCCTTTATTTTACGAGTTCTAAAGTAAATGGTTTTCCAGACTTCAAAACGCCATAAATAATATGAAGCAATTTACGCATAGCTGCTCCAATAATCACCATCATCATTTTTCCTGACGCTTTCAGACGCTCACTAAAGGCCTTGATAATCGGGTTATACCTTAACGCAACTACCGCTGGCATATAAAATGCTTTTCTTAAGTTTGCATTTCCCATTTTAGACAGGCGCGTTCGTCCGTTTATAGACGTCCCAGATTGATTCTGTTTTGGATTTAATCCAACAAAAGCAGATAGCTTCTTAGCGTTGTCAAAAAGAGAAGGATCTCCAATAAAAGCAAGCACTTGCATAATAGTTGCCGGACCAACACCAGGGATACTCTGTAATAATTTACTTTTGTCATTTAGGTCAGGATTCTTCGTAATATGATCTTTTATCTTATTTTTTATGAGTTTGATTTCTTCAGATATTTTTTTAATCACAGCCTCGATAGAACACTTGATGTGCTCGGGTGCGACCCCTAAGCGATTGAGTTCCTGGCGATTCATGCTTTCTAAAGCCTCTAAACGACGTACCAACGCTTGTAGCACTCGAACATGTTCAGGTGCAGGCTGCCAGGTCTTAGGTTGCATAGCTCGGCAAAAATGAGCAATCAAGGTCGCATCTGTCTGATCTGTTTTATTTCGAGACAACATACTTTGCGCAAATCCTTTAATTTGAAGAGGGTTAACCATACTCACAGTTATTCCAGAATCATAGAGAAAAGTTGCAAGAGCATCGCCATAAACGCCTGTCGCCTCCATACAAATGTGAGCTTCTTCACCTTTATTGAGCTTAATCCATTTGATAAAATCTTTAAACCCACTATGAGTGTTATCAAACTTTCTTTGTTTTATTTTATTATTTTCAAACAATATAGTAGCATCAAATTTTAATTTACTAATATCTACTCCAATTACAATTCTTGACATAAATCACCTTATTTATTATAGTGGCAATGGATACTCTTTGATCAAGATCAACCTTGTTTATGCGGGCTCATCAGTATCACTGAGGCCCAAGATACCGTCCGATCTTCATAGAGCAAAGATTGGGACAAGCTGCTAATCTACGTTTCAGGATCGTTGTCCCAAGGGGCCGGTCAGCATGCTTGTCCCTTCATCCAGGTGCCCCCAGATGAGTTTAACCACTTTCGTGATTAATGCCAAGATACAAGGGGCCGGTCACCGTGCCGGCCCAGTATAGATATGGACATTATTCTGTTATAAACAGGATTATTAAAAATATCCATACTGGGCCGGCACTAAAATCTATATATCCACATAGTTCTACTTTCCTAACTATTAAGTCAGAATCTATATTTTGATAAGATACTAATCTAGTAAGTTGTACATGAGGATAAATTTTTTCAAAATCACCAATTTTTCCCTACATTTTTAACTCCTTTTAATATTAAATAATTTAGTTTATATAAAATTCCAAACCCATTGTACTTTCACCGCATGTGAATGCGCTTTATAATGATGGTCAGCCAATACGGGTAATGCTAAATCTGTATAATTAAGAGTCGGCGCTGGTGAATAATCATACTCTACCCGCACACTGCTTTTCTTACTAAATAAAGGTACTTCAAGACCAATGCCTAACAACCAATTCCAATGAACGCCCTCGTCTTGAAAAGAATCCCAAATAGAAAAAGACGGTAATCCAGTATAGGTGAGAGAAAATTTATCATTTCCACCTTGTGTACCCACTCTAATATAGGGAACCAAACAAGGATGAACAATATAACCAATGCGCGCCGATACACCGTAGGTTGTATCTCTTTGAGTCGATAAATTCCCATGAGCCGTTATATTCAATAATGGTATAGGGTAACTTTTTACATGATTATCATCCCCTAAATCTAGAAAACCCTCTAAACCAAATATATATCTTTTACAAACGACCTGATACCCTACAAATCCACCATAAAGCGTGCCACCGTTATTCAGATCTGTAACATTGACACCTGGAATAGGAACCCCTGCCAACGAAAATCCATCTGATTTTAAATTACCAGTCCTAGTGACATACCCTATTTCTGCGCCTGCTAAAAAATGTCCTGGTAACCATGCAAGCGCATTCGCTGAAAAACTTAATGGTAATAATAAGGCTAAACTCGTTATTGATATAATTTTCATATTGCCATCCAATGTTAATTTTTAATTTTTAATTTTATTCCGTTTAATGGGGTTTTACAACTCATTTTCTTCAACAATTTCCTCATACCCTTCTGAATCAAGCATGTCTTTTATTTCATCAGGATCATAAGGCATCATTTTAAAAATCCATCCATCATGATAAGTATCTACGTTGATCAACTCAGGTTTTTCTTTTAAAAGTTCATTAACTTCTATTATTTCACCAGAAATAGGTGCAGAAATTTCAATTGATTCATTAACTGATTCTACTACGCCAACCTCTTCTAATGCTTTTACTTCTTGCCCTGCTTCAGGGAGCTCTATAAAAACAATATCGCCCAACGCAGCTTGCATTGGATCCGAAAGTCCTACTGTGATGCTACCATCATCTTCTTCTCGCACCCACTCATGGGTGTGAGCATATTTTAAGTCACTTGGGATCTGAGTCATAATCAATACTCCATAAATTTAATAAATTGTCTTAATTTAAAACACTAACCTGAAAAATGCAATAGTTTATTTACTCTCAAAGTTATTCGGCTAATATCGATTATATATTATTTTTTTTAAAATGCTTATAAATAATAGGCAAAAGCGATAAAATACCTAAGCCAATAAAAGCAAATAAAATTTTCGGCTCTAAAATAGCATGCAATGTAAAATTAGGTTTTTGTATTAGTTCTCTCACTGCAACCCCTATAGAGACATACACAAATGACCCAGGAATAATGCCCAAAAGCGTACCGAAAAAAAAGGTACGCACCGGAATTTGAAAAAATGCTGCTCCAATATTAATAGCAAAAAAAGGAAATACAGGAATCAAGCGGAGCATTAAAAGATAGAAAAAAGCATTTGCTTGAAACCCTGCTTTCATTTTAGTAGCCCAACTTCCCGCTTTTTTCGTTATCCAGTCGCTAGATGCCATTTTAGCGCTCATGAATAAAATGGTTGCCCCTACAGTTGCACAAATCACGACAGACACAGTGCCTATCCATTGCCCAAATAAAATACCTCCTGCCAATGTCATCACCGTAGCAGCCGGAATCGATAAGCTCACTAGACTAATATATATAATGCAGTAACTTAATAGAGCTAAAATGGGATTTTGATTCACAAAAAAAGTAAGTGCTTTTTGATGAAATTTTAGCGCATCTAAACTTAGATAATGGTATAAGTTAAAAACCCAAGCTAAAAATGACAATACGATTATAAATACAATAGGCAAGTAATTCCATCGCTTCACCTTGTCCATCCCATAATCAATTTTACCACCCTTTTCATAAACGGACCAAAAACTTTATCAGTATAATAACTATCTGCAACGCGTTTATTAATTTCACTCAGCGTCGGATATGGTGCAATAGAACTAGTTAAGGCTGAAATTTTGAGATTATTTTGAATCATCATTACCCAAGGATAAATCAATTCTCCTGCATTTTTTCCTAATATGCTCACTCCTAGTATGCGCCCCTTTGTGGAGACTAACACTTTAATACCCCCTTGGGTACTGTTTTGGGTTTGAGCTCTATCATTTTTCTCAAAACTCATTTCTAATACTTTATACTCTATTTTTTTCTCTTTTAAAGAGGATTCTAAAAATCCAACCTGTGCAAGCTCTGGAGCCGTATAGGTGACCCACGCAATAGCCCGAGTCTCTACTTTTGATCGTAATCTAAAAATACTATTTCGAATAGCAAGCCCGGCATGGTAACCCGCAACATGCGTAAATTGATATCCCCCCGTGCAATCCCCAATCGCATACACTTTAGAATTAGAGGTACGCAAATATTCATCCACTATAATTCCTTTAGCAGAAGCATTTATTTTAGCAGCGTCTAAATTCAAATTTAAAATATTCGGTTTACGACCCGCGGCAACTAAAACATGAGAGGCAATCATGCGCACTTGTTGATCTTGCTTATTTTTATAAATACATTGAATCCCTTTAGAGGTTTGACTAACACAAGCAATATCTACTCCTTCATTGAGCTCAATCCCTTCAGATATCAAAATTGCTTTAAGCATATTAGCCATTTTAGGATCATCTTTAGGAAGCGCAGCAAAGGCTTCTAGTACCGTCACTTTAGATCCAAAACGACGAAAAGCCTGTGCCATTTCAAGCCCAATTGGCCCTGCCCCAATGATCACTAAATGCTCAGGAAGGGTTTGTAAATCAAATAAGGTTTCATTTGTATAATAAGGTACTGAATTGAGCCCTTCAATAAGAGGAATAAAAGGCATACTGCCCGTTGCAATAATAAAACGCTTAGGTCTGACTAAATAAGATTCTGTGCCTACCGTTACATCATTTAAAAATTTAGCATTTTCTACAATAACCTTCACCCCAAGCCCTTCAAAACGACTTACAGAATCATTAGGAGCAATAGCTTCTATAACCGATTGTATATAAGCGTGCACTTTTTTAAAATCGACTTGAGCTGATTCAAACGACCACCCAAAAGCAGCTGCTTTTTTTAAATCAAATGCACTCGATGCCGATAACAATGCTTTGGAAGGGATACACCCATAATTGAGGCAATCTCCGCCCATTTTATCACGCTCAATGAGCACAACCGAAGCCCCCATTTGAGCTGCACCTGCAGCAAAAGAAAGCCCGCCTGCCCCCCCACCAATAACACAAAAGTCTGGGTGTAATATTTCTTTTTTATTTTTATGTATCAATTTATTTTCCCATCGCCAACTCGATAAACCATGTTTTCAACATATTACGCTCGTTGACTAAATTTAACCCCATATTACGCAGGTATTTTATCAACCCATTTTGAGTTCCAAATCCTCGTTTAAATGCTTCCATTGCTGCAATCATAAGCCTCGCTTGATTTTTTTCTTGGCGCTCATAGCGTTTCAGATAAGCTAAATCTCCTAAAGCACGATGTTTACTTTTTTGAATCTTTACTAAATTACTTAACGTTTTGGCATTTTTCAGTCCTAAATTAATCCCTAATCCTGCTAAAGGATGAATAACATGCGCCGCATCCCCAATCAGCACACATCCTGGGCGAACATAGGCTTTAGCATGTTGCATCGTTAAAGGAAATACCGCTCGGTTATCTTGGGCTAAGGTTAAAGCGCCTAAACTAGATCCAAACCTGTGTGTTAAAATTTCAGAAAATTCCTTACTCTCAATGGTTTTTAAGCTTTGAGCTTGCATGGGATCGGTCATCCATACAATGGAGCAATAATGGGGCTGGGCTAAGGGCAATAAAGCCAAAGGACCATCAAAATCAAAACGCTGCCACGCCGTTTTTTGGTGTGATTTTTCAGTATGAATAGTAGCCACTAAGGCACTTTGCTCATATGACCATCCACTTACTCCTAAATCCGCTTGGGTGCGCACCCAAGACTGAGCACCATCTGCGCCCACAATTAAATGTGCTTGTAATGTATCATAAGGCGAGGTTTGATTGGTATATACAGTCGATAAAGAAGGACTTAATGTTAAGTCTAATAATTCACAAGGCGCAATCACTTCAATATTATTGAGCTTGTCTATCTGCTCCCATAAAGCTTTTGCTATTACTTTTTGTTCAATAATATGACCTAATTCTGATTCCATAATCGACTCTGATCCAAATTCAATAGCACCAGAACTACTAGCATCCCACACTTGCATCGCTTGATAAGGGCTTACACGAGCCTCCTGCATGGCATCCCACGCCTTCAAGGTATTAAAAAATTGTTGAGATGCCCAATTAATTGCAAAAACACGGGTATCATATTCTTTTAGATCCAGGGGAGTATTTAAATAATAAGGTGCTTGTTTTTCAATTAATGCAACTTTAAATCCTGCTTGGCCTAAATCTAAAGCCAACG
The DNA here is from genome assembly GCA_947478905.1 of Coxiellaceae bacterium. Lineage (GTDB taxonomy): Bacteria > Pseudomonadota > Gammaproteobacteria > Berkiellales > Berkiellaceae > CANJXG01. Next base: position 10,644 of record CANJXG010000033.1, on the reverse strand, counting down.
CTAACCCTACAATACCGGCACCCACAATAATTATATCAAAAACCATTTACAACACCCCTAAACCCATATTCATTCGTGTAAAAGCCTTTTTTAAAGGAGAAAGACTATCAAACAAGGTTACTCCTAAGGCTCTAATAGATTTAGGAAAAGGTCCTCCTGCTACATACGTTGCTAATGTATCGGTCATCCATTGGGTTTGCAATTGATCGCTACCCACCCCTTCTACATAATCCTGAATAAGCTTTTCTATATTAACAGATGCTTCATGATGCAATTGCATTTGTATTAAATTAACAAAACTCTGTATATTTCTGAGACTCAAATTTAACCCTTGCGCACCAATAGGATGTAAACTCAACGCTGCAGTGCCCATTAATAATAATTTTTGATGTGCTTTTCCTTGCAGATCAGCTTGTGTCATATTCAGCGGAAATATTTTCTTACATTGTAAATCCGATAATTTACCTAATCTATAGCCAAACTCATTTTGTAATATATTTAATAATGCTTCATCTGGTTTTTCAAACCAAGCTTTAGCGTAGGTATCTGGTAGAGTCCAAATAAATACAGCGCGTTTATCTGCTAAAGGTAAAAAAGCAATAGCGCCTTTTGCAAGAAGGCGCTCGAATGCTTGGCCCGCGTGTCCTTGAGTAGTCACTGTTCCAATAATCGCTTGATGATTATAAGATTTTTTTGTTAATCCAATATTATTTTTAATCCGAACTAAAGAATCCTGACCATCGGCTCCAATTAAGCATTGTGCCGTAACTTTTTTAACCATTTCATTTTGTATATACTCAATTTTCCAAGTATTTTCTTGATAATAACACTCTGTTAATCGTGCGCCTATACCAATATTGAGGGATCTATTATCTAGCGTATGCGATAATAGTGCTTCTAATGTATGTAATGAAATGACATACCCCATAGCAGGGTGCAGTGTATTGTTCGTCTTCAATACGGATGTGCCATATTCGCCTTGTACAGAGACTTCTATACTCTCAATAGCACTACAATGAGGCTCAATCGCCTGCCACAAGGCTAAATTTTGATAAAATTTTCGACTTGAATTGGACAACACAATAAATCTATCTTGTGATACGGGTATATTTTTTCTAGATTCTAATACTAAAATTTTAAAAAATGCAGATAAACTATACAATAAACTCAATCCAACTGCACCGCCCCCTACAATCACGATATCATAATGATCCATTTCATCCATTTTGCATTAAAACTTCTATAGCTTGTACTGTTTTTGGCGCATCACTAGATAAAACCTCTGGGGCATCCTTTGTGATTAAAATATCATCTTCAATGCGAACTCCAATGCCACGCCATTTTTGATCCACTTCTAAACACTCTAATGGAAAATATAATCCTGGTTCCACGGTTAATACCATACCAGGTTTAAGTAAACGCGAAGCGCCTTCTACTTGATAACTTCCCACATCATGTACATCTAAGCCTAACCAATGACCTGTCTTGTGCATATAATATTTCACATAATCTTGTGGATGCTCAATAATACCAAGTTGCATTAACCCTTCTGTTAATACTTTAACTGCACTAGCATGGATTTGCTCATAAGGATACTCGGCCCGTGCACACTCAATGGCTGCTAACTGTGCTTTTAATACTAACTCATAAATTATTTTTTGAGGCTCACTAAAGTGTCCATTTACAGGAAAAACACGGGTGATATCGGCAGCATAATGCTGGTATTCAGCGGCGGCATCCACTAATACTAAATCATTATTTTGTATCCTGGAATCATTATCAATATAATGTAAAATACAAGCATTATGGCCGCCCCCTACAATAGAGGTATAGGCGGGACTTTTTGCGCCTTGTCGGGCAAACTCATATAAATACTCCGCTTCTAATGCATATTCAAATATATTTGGTTTGCATGCTTTCATAGCACGAATATGGGCTTGCGCCGAGATTTGTGCAGCCTTTCGCATTAAAGCAATTTCATGCGTATCTTTAATTAATCGAAGTTCATTCAAAATAAGCGCGGCATCTCTTACTTGGCCTGGTGTGTTCACTATAGACTCAATGGGCTCATTAGAATAATACACTATCTCTATATTATTGATAATTTCTGGTAGTTTGGTTTTTAATTCTGAATAAAGATAGGCTTGATCTGCAGCTAAGTCTTCTAGTGCACCTTGCACTCCTAATCGAGTCCCTTGCCAGCGTGCTTCTAATTCATTTGTTTCTTGGGAAAAAACAATAAACTGATTGTTTTGTTCTGTTTTTACTAAAACAAGTAAGGCATTATCTTCTATAAAACCAGAAACATAGTAAAAATTACTATCTTGTCGAAAAGGATAATGTGCATCGCCATTTCTTAAAATTTTAGCATTAGAGAATAAAAGCATGGCTGAGTTATTAGGCAATGCTTCAAATATTTTTTGACGCCGAAGCGCGTATGGATTAGTGGAGCCCATGTGCACTTTTCCCTGCACCTTGATCAATGCCTGTAATTTCAGAATAAATTAATAAAGTGGCCATACGAAGATATTCTACTAATTCAAAATATTCTTTTTCACTACTTTCAGAAACTTCTTCTGGGTTTACTTCGATATTGATAATTTGGGAAATATCTTGTAATGCTTCATTGATAAGTATATTAGAGAGCATTCTATTATCAAATCCCATCAATCCTAAACCAAACATAAAACCTCTACACCACTGAGAAGCAGCGGCAGCACGCAGATACAAAGGCGTATCATCGGAAGGTAAATATAAACTTAATCCAAAATGCGTATCTTTTAATCCTTGAAAAGCCGATGCAAATAAATCATTGAGCCACTGATGGCACTCATCCTCTACAGGCTGTAATGGGGTTACCTGCGAAGAAGCAGATGCTTGCACATCTGAGTCTGCCTGTGCAGGATCTGCTCCTAAATCGCATTCTTGGTGCAACAATCTAGTCCATTGTGCAGCTGCACGAGACTGGTTATCCCATGCGAGCAACCCTAAAGCAATCCCTTGGCACTCTGCAGGTGATAGTTCAGTTTCCATTGCTAATAATGCTTCTTGAAACTCTCCATAGTTAGGCAATTTAATTTCTTGACAATTTTTTTCTTGAGTCATGTTAGTAACCATATTTATTAAATATCATATTTGAATCACTATAGTATATAGTATCGAATAAGTATGGTCTAATGTATGCTAAAGTATACACATCTGTATTTAAACTATTCAGTTATTCTATGAGGAAAAAGGGTTAAATAATGAATAATACAAATAATAAAAACTCAGGAGTTTCAGTTAGCATTATAGATAAGGAATTTGTTATTGCTTGTCCCCAAGACGCACAAGATGATCTTCGGGCAGCAGCGCATTTTTTGGATATGCAAATGCGTACTATTCGTCAAGCCGGTAAAGTGATTGGTGCCGAACGCATTGCCATTATGGCTGCATTAAATATTAGTTATGAGCTATTAACGCTACAAAATGGTCCACAAACCGAATTAGCAGATGATTTAAAAGAACGGCTTCGTTTTTTAAGTCAAAAAATAGATGATGTTCTATTAGAAAAAACACCCCTAGAATTAAAAAAAGAATATGCTGATTGATACCTTAAAAAAAAAATAAGAAAAACACTCTCTGATCACCGTAAAACGTTAAGTCCCTCCTTACAAGCACAAGCGGCGCAACGCATGACAGAGCAGGTAATCCACCATCCTATTTTTTTGCAAAGTCATGCAATTGCTGCTTTTTGTGCACATAATGGTGAAATGAATCCTGCTTTGATTGTACAAACTGCTTTAAAAATGACTAAGTCATGTTATGTACCTGTTTTGGATAATCACTTAAAAAACCACCTTATTTTTACAAAAATAGATAACCATAGTCGCTACACTAAAAATAAATATGGTATTTTAGAACCCAAACCTAAACCATCTTTACAACCTATTCCTGCTGGAGAACTAGATTTAGTGCTGGTACCTCTGGTAGGAATTGATAAGGTAGGGCATCGATTAGGGATGGGGGCAGGATGTTATGATAGAACTTTCGAATTTAAAAAGCGCAATACTAAACCGTATTTAATAGGCCTAGCGTATACATTTCAGTGTATTGAAAATATCCCTTATGATGCGCATGATATTCCACTTGATGGCGTGGCCACAGAAAATGAATTGATTTTATTTTGATTTTAGAGTTAATCAAAGATAAAATAACTACTCACTATACCCCCAATGAATAAAATAAATATCAGCACTAAAAATAAGTCAGTATTCTTTGTCATGCATTTCTCTTTTATTTAAATAATGGACTAAAATCTTAATTATGGACCAAAATGCATTAAAAAAACAAGTCGCTCAGGCTGCGCTTGCCTATATTGAAGATGATATGATCATCGGTGTAGGCACGGGGAGCACCACGGCCTATTTTATTGAAGCATTACGTGCTTGCTCTAAAAATATTATGGGGGCCGTTCCAAGCAGCCAAGCGACCTTAGCACAATTAAAAAAAGCGGGTATCCCTATCTTAGATATTAATGCAGGCCCTATTGCAGTGTATATTGACAGTGCTGATGAATGCACACCGCATCGCCAACTTATTAAAGGGGGAGGCGGCGCCCTCACCCGTGAAAAAATTGTTGCAGCATGCTCTGAAAAGTTTATTTGCATTATTGATGAACGCAAATATGTCAAAGTGTTAGGGGCTTTTCCCCTTCCTATTGAAGTTATCCCGATGGCCAGAAGTTATGTGGCCAGAGAAATAGTCAAATTAGGGGGAAATCCAATATTACGTGAACATTTCACAACTGATAATGGCAATCAAATAGTAGATGTATATAATCTCAATTTAACTGATCCAAGCCACACCGAAAAAATAATTAATAATATTACCGGCGTGGTTTGTAATGGGCTGTTTGCCGTAAAACCCGCCGATATTGTGCTGCTTGCAACGCCATCGGAAATCATTCAATTACAATAATTAGATTTACTGTATATTGAATTATATACTTTTTCATTAAACATCCAAAAAGGTGACCAACGATGTTCGAACTCACTCTTTCACAACCTACTCAAAATAAAGAAGGCGATGCAGTCATACCTGATAGGCCTGCTAAAAGCTATACCCCCATAAGACATGTCAAAATCAATCAAAAAAAATACCCAGATTATAAATATAGATCTCATAGCGAAGAGCAGCCTACAATAGAAAAAAGTAAGTCACCTGAGTTTTTAAAAACTTTACATGCAGTTGCAGTGCTCCCTACCAATGTGGATAACACTCCACCGCTTCTGATACTAAATTTTTTACAGCAAATCAATCATGCAGAAAATATGGATAATTTAGTACAGCATTTCCAATATAAAATGTAATCTTAAAGCACGCTTAGCTAAGTTGCAGAGAATAATAGATGTCAACTAAGATAGATCTATATACTGTTCAATACTACATACAAGTTAGTTAAAAAACTTTTTATTTATTATGTTAACAAAAACAAAATATCAATTGCTAATCGCTTTATTAATACTTACCTTACTATTTTGTTATTGGTTGTGGTCTTGGCATGCTAAAGATGCTACACACAATCAAGCCAATGTCATGCCTGCTGTACCTGTTTCTACAATGATTGTTCAAAAACAACTTGTTGATCTTCAAAAATTACTACCAGGACGTATTGTACCTTTTGAAGTTGCCGAACTCAGACCTCAGGTCACTGGTATTTTGAATAACCGTTTTTTTGAAGAAGGTGCTCTGGTCAAAAAAGGCGAACCACTCTATCAAATTGATCCCGCGCCTTATCAAGCCGCGTATAATAGCGCTCAAGCTAATTTAATGAAAACCAAAGCCAATTTGCAATTGGCCCAAGTGAATGCAAAACGCGCCGCAACACTTATTAAAAGTAATACTATTAGTCAACAAGAGTATGATAATCTGATGGCGCAATATGCACAAGCACAAGCAGAGGTAGGCGTTGGACAAGCTGCCTTAGAATCTGTCAAAATTAATCTCGATTATACAAAAGTACATGCCCCTATTTCTGGACGTATAGGAAAATCTCAACTTACTACAGGCGCTTTGGTGACTGCCAATCAAGCTGATGCTATTGCACGCATCACCCAACTTGATCCTATTTATGTCGACTTAGCAATGCCAATGCATGATTTTAAAATGCTTCATTCCGCTTTGGAAAAGCCTAACACCATTGATCTCGCTTTATTTTTTGAAAATAGAGATAAAGCTTATAAATATAAAGGTAAAATTCAATTCACTGATATCACGGTGAGCGAAACCACCAATTCAGTATTAATTCGCTCTCTCTTTCCTAATCCTGAACAAACCTTATTGCCTGGCTTATTTGTAAATGCGCAACTCCAACTCAAAGCAATTGAAGCTATCTTAATTCCCCAAAAAGCGGTGATCCATAATCCAAATGGCTCAGCCAGTGTGTGGTTTATAAATAATAAAAATATAGCCACTCTCAAACCTATTGGGGTTAATCAAACCATAGGAGATCAATGGCTGGTGAGCGAGGGATTAACACAAGGCGATAAAATTATCTTAACCGGAGTCCAAAAGCTAAAACCTGGTGCTCTGGTTAAAGATGATTCTATCGCAAAACAGCTACACTAATGTCTATCTCGCATTTTTTTATAGCCCGCCCTGTTTTCGCCTGGGTGATTGCCCTTATCATGATGATAGCTGGGGCACTGGCTATTTTACGCCTCCCTATTGAGCAATACCCTACTATTGCTTCTCCTACTGTCGTGATTAGTGCCACCTATCCAGGAGCGAATGCAAAAACAGTAGAAAATGGTGTCATTCAAGTATTAGAGCAAAAGTTAACGGGTATTGATAACTTACGCTATTTTAATTCTGCCTCCTCAGATGGATCAGGAACGATTACCCTCACCTTTGAGCCTCAAACCAATGCTGATATTGCACAAGTGCAAACTCAAAATAAAATTCAAGCTTCCCTCCCACAACTGCCTTTAGAAGTTCAGCAACAAGGGGTCATAGTAACCAAATCCAATTCCAGCTTTTTGCTGGTTGCTGGATTTTATTCTGAAGATGATAGCATTTCAGAAAAAGATTTAGGAGATTTGCTTGCCTCAAAAGTTCAAGATGCCGTGGCACGAGTCAATGGCGTGGGTAATATCACTGTATTTGGTGAACCTCATGCCATGCGCATCTGGCTTAATCCTGACAAGCTATTAAGCTATGGCTTAACCGTTTTGGATATACAAAATGCCATTCAAGTTCAAAATGCAGATGTTTCAGCAGGACAACTAGGTGCCTTACCTGCAGTACAAGGACAACAACTCAATGCGACCATTAATGCACAATCTAGACTCAAAACGGTAGCAGAGTTCGAGCGTATTATAGTACGTATGAATACAGATGGATCACAAGTGCGTCTTAAAGATCTGGCTCGAGTAGAACTTGGATCGGAACAGTATACTCGCATCGTACGTTATAAACGTCACCCAGCATCGGGTATTGGGGTCTCTTTAGCAACCGGTGCAAATGCCCTCAACACAGCCAAAGCGGTCAAACAAAAAATAGCAGAAATTTCAAAGACCCTACCCCCTGCTATAAAAATAATTTACCCCTACGACACTACGCCATTTATAAAACTCTCTATTAAAAATGTGGTGATCACCTTATTTGAAGCAATGATCTTAGTTTTTTTCGTCATGTATTTATTTTTACAAAATTTTAGGGCAACCCTTATCCCTGGCATAGCCGTCCCTGTGGTCTTACTGGGCACCTTTGCTGTGTTATTTGCCTTTGGCTTTACCATCAATGTGCTTACCATGTTTGCGATGGTATTAGCGATTGGACTTTTAGTCGATGATGCCATTGTGGTAGTAGAAAACGTTGAACGTATTATGGATGAAGAAAAAGTATCCCCCCTAGAAGCGACTAAAAAATCAATGGATCAAATAACAGCAGCTTTAATTGGGATAACCTTGGTGCTCTCGGCTGTATTTATACCCATGGCTTTTTTTAGGGGTTCTGCTGGAGCCATTTATCGACAATTTTCTATCACCTTAGTGTCAGCGATGAGTCTCTCTGTACTCGTGGCTCTGGTGCTTTCTCCTGCTCTGTGTGCCACCTTTTTAAAGCCTAATCATAATAAAGCATTTTTATTTGAAAAATTCAATCAGTATTTTAATAAAAGCCGAGATAAATATCACAATGGCGCTGCTTATATTATGCAACGTATGGTGCGTTTTTTTGGTATTTATGCGGTTCTTTCTTGTATTTTAATCTTGGTTATCTTTAAACTTCCTACTTCTTTTCTACCTAATGAAGATCAAGGGGTTATATTTTTGCTCGCCAGCACGCCCTCCGGTTCAAGTGCACAACGCACCTTAGAAAGCGTTAAAAAAATTGAAGATTATGTTTTAGAAAAAGAAAAAAATAATGTGGATCACCTTTTTACTTTAGTGGGATATAGCTTTACGGGTATAGCGCAAAATGCCGCTTTAGGTTTTGTTGGGTTAAAAGACTGGTCAAAAAGATCGCAAGCCGATCAAACCGTTTTTTCTATTTCTAAACGTATTACAATGGGTTTAATGGGGCTTAAAGATGCCATGACTTTTGCTATTTTCCCACCCCCTATTCGTGAATTAGGAAATTCATCTGGTTTTGATTTACAACTTGTGGATTTTGGTGGATTAGGGCATGACGCATTGATGCAGGCACGTAATCAAATGCTCGGTATGGCCTCTAAAAATCCTAACCTGGTAAGCGTGCGTCCCAATGGCCTTGAAGATGTAGCGCAATTTAAACTTGATATTAATAGTGAAAAAGCAACCGCAATGACTTTATCGCTTTTTGATATTAACCAGACTCTTAAAACCGCATGGGGTTCAACCTATGTCAATGATTTTCTAGATCAGGAACGTATCAAAAAAGTTTATGTACAAGCCGATGCCCCTTTTCGCATGCTCCCCGAAGATGTTAACCGGTGGTATGTACGCAATGCTAAAGGAGAAATGGTTGCTTTTAGTGAATTCTCGACCCATCATTGGGGCTATGGTTCTCCTAAACTCGAGCGGTTTAATGGTATTTCTTCTGTGAATATTCAAGGAGATGCAGCGCCTGGTGTCAGTACAGGATCAGCCATGAAAGCGATGGAAGCCATAGCCACGCAATTACCTAAAGGATTTATAATTAACTGGACGGGCCTTTCCTATGAAGAGCGTCTAGCCGGTGCTCAAGCGCCTATGCTCTATACCCTCTCTATTTTAATGGTATTTTTATGTCTGGCTGCTTTATATAATAGCTGGTCAATCCCCATAGCAGTTCTGCTGAGTATTCCGCTAGGGGTATTAGGAACTGTTCTAGGAACTTGGATTATGGGCTTAAGCAATGATGTCTATTTTCAAGTTGCCCTATTAACCACCGTGGGTTTAGCAGCTAAAAATGCTATTTTAATCGTACAATTTGCTCAAACTTTACATGAACAAGGTCAAAGTCCTAAACAAGCAGCACTCAATGCTGCAAAGCTCCGCTTTCGCCCAATTATAATGACGTCTATGGCTTTTATTTTTGGGGTAATTCCTCTGGCTATTAGTACTGGTGCAGGCTCTGCCAGTCAAAATGCTATTGGGATCGGAGTGATTGGTGGCATGGTAAGTGCTACTACATTGGCTATCTTTTTTGTTCCGATGTTTTATGTCTTTGTACTTAATTGGTTTGGAGAACGAAAAGACTCTACAATTTCAAACGAGCACGAACGAAGAAACACGGTTTAAAATCAAAAAAAATCTAGCAACAACAAATTAATTATTGCTAGATTTTTTATTTATTTTTTAGCAGCGTTAGGCAGGTCCGAAGCCTTTTTCGGGTATTTTTTCCTCAAGTGCCTCTTGGACTTCAGCACGGCTCATATCCTCAATAGCGCTCAATTTACCTTGAATTAGATCACCAAAATCACTCTTATAAGGCTGATAAGCTTCCCAAGCTTCCCGCCATGCTTCAAGCAGATCAGGATCTCCACTATTGTCCTCACCTCCATCTGGTATAGATGCTTTATATTTCTTCTCAGCTGTATCACAAGCTAAATCCAATCGCTGACTATTTTGAGAAAACTGAAGAGCAGGCTTAGCAGGTGCATCCAATTCTTGAATATTTTCAAGCATTGGTTCCTCATCTTTTTTTGGTTCCTCATCTTTTTTTGGTTCCTCATCTTTTTTTTGTTCCTCATCTTGAGGATCTCCAATGTCATCACCATTCAAATCAACGTGAGAGTTAGGCTGTGCACCAAAAATTTTAGCGCATACCTTAGAAAGCAAGGATACACTTAAAACTATAACTCCTACCGTAAGCAGTGCAATTCCAGCTAAAACCCCTGCTTGTACAAGAACTGGAGATGCCCCAATTCCTAAAGTAGTAAGCAACCATAGACTATTTACTACAGCAAATAGTGACAGCGTATTCCAAGCTTGGCTTAAACCCGCGGCGATCATTGCAAGTGCACTCATTTATAATACCTCTATTTAAAAATTTTTAAACTTTGGACAAAATGAACTTACCCCAAAAACTTAGTTAAGAGCTTAAATTTCTAAAAATCGACAAAATTTGTTCATCCAGTGTCTGCTATTATAGGTTTTTTACCTTTAATAACGACTGCATGACGTTTTCTTTTTAATTGCT
>CANJXG010000032.1 GCA_947478905.1 Coxiellaceae bacterium | reverse complement strand
ATTCGGCGTATTATTAAAATCAAGAAAATTTGAAAACCAAGCAAAAGAGGCATTTTTGAAATGCAAAATACTTAATATATTTGCTCAAATTGGATTAGCAAATTCACAGCCGGCCCTGGTTTGAAGAGGTGTTTTTATGCAACAAGGCCCAAAAAAGTATTAAAGTGCCAGAAGAGGAAATGGAAGATTTAAAAATAGTTAGAGAAGTTTTTCATGGTGAGTGGAACTATACGATCCAACCAAGGCGGCTAGGATGGTCTGAAACAGAAAAGTTATTTCTTGACAGGCCCTTGATTCTTGAGATTATCGAGCATTTCTGCAATTGCGCCTACCTCAGGTGGAGGAGTTGGTGCCATGGGGGTAGCTGAAAAACTTGCTTTAGCAGCTGCAGGGGCCCCTCCTGGTGCGAGTATTTCTGTTGTCTTAGGATTTGCTACTTGCGATACTTGTGGCGCTACCTCTGCTTGATTGAACATATCCTCTTGATAGAATATATCCTTGTTAAAGTCTGGCTTAACCCCCTCTGGAACTCCGCCTGCACCCTTTGCATTAGATTTACTGGAAATATTTTTTATACCTTGCCATATGCTTGCAAAGAAACTTGGAGTTTTAGGTGCGAACTTTTTATCTAATTTGCTTTGAAAATTTTCTCTTACTGCTGGATTTACGGAAGTACCTTCAAAATTGACAGTTCGCAATGTCCTGTTTTTTTCTAAAGCTTTTAGAAATATCTCAGCACTATTGTCAGTAATGTCCTTGTTGTTTTTTAGAGTAAGCGTGGTGGTAGTCCTATTGTCTTGTAGAGCTTGCGCTAGATTTTTAATATCTTCATCGTTCAATGAAATTTTATAAAAATCTAAATCTAGTACTGGTTCATTTACGGGTTCATCGATTGCTTGTGCCAGATCTGCACGAGCTTCTCTGAGTGCGGTTTGTCGCTCTCTTTTAGGAATCGGTATAATATTCTGTGTTCTTATCTTCCTTAAGGCAAGGTGCACCCTTACATTTGCCATTTTCTTCACTCCCCAATGCAAACTAATTTGATTTCTTATTTTCAGTATAGCTAAAATGTTTGTTAGCTAATTGTATTTATATGTGTATGCGCATACTGAATTTATTAGTAGGACAACACAAATAATGATATTATGTGCTCATTATGTTAAATCAACGTATTGCACTAGGTGTAGAATATGACGGCACCCCTTATCATGGGTGGCAAATTCAAAAAAATGGTATTTCTATTCAAGAAATGCTTCAGAATGCCTTATCTAAAGTTGCCAATGAAAAAATAGGGATCATTGGTTCTGGAAGAACAGATGCAGGAGTGCATGCTTTAGGGCAAGTAGTGCATTTTGATACCACTACATTGAGAACGCATGAAGCCTGGGTGGTAGGCACGAATACTTTTTTACCTAAAGATATTAGGGTACGGTGGATAAAAGAAGTGCCCTCTACTTTTAATGCGCGTCGTTCTGCTATTGCTCGATCGTATCGATATGTTATTTATTGTGATCCTATTTCCCCGGGCATTCATAGGCAGGGCGTAACCTGGGTGTATAGTACCCTCGATATTGAGAAAATGTCTGAAGCTGCTCAGTTTTTTATTGGAGAACATGATTTTTCTTCTTTTAGAGCTTCGGGCTGCCAAGCGAAGACGCCTTTTCGGCGTATTATCAGTATGACTGTAAAAAAAGTAGGTCAATGTATTTTTATTGATGTGGTAGGAAATGCTTTTTTGCATCATATGGTGAGAAATTTTGCTGGGGTGCTGATTGCTGTGGGGCGTGCTAAAAAACCCGTTGAGTGGGCCTTAGAGGTGCTTTTAGCTAAAGATCGGCGCTATGCCGGGGTTACAGCACCTGCTTGTGGCTTATATTTAATGAACATAGAATATCCGCCGGACTTTGAGCTGCCTCAACATGAGCCTCGAGCATGGTTTTTTGATGGAAACGGGTTATAATAATGTTATTTTTTGTTATTTGTATAAAACTTAAGGTGTATAACTAAATATGAGTTGGTTTAAAAAGCTCCTACCACTTACCATTGGAAGAGATGATTCCAATAGAAAATCAATTCCAGAAGGAATATGGGTTAAATGTTCAGGTTGTAGTGCTGCCTTGTTTAAAGTTGAGTTGGAAAAAAATTTAGAGGTATGCCCTCAATGTTCCCACCATATGCGGTTGGGGGCAAGAGCCCGATTAGAGCATTTTTTAGATCCCACGTTAATGGAAGAATTGGGTGCTGAATTTGAACCAGTTGATAGGCTCAAATTTAAAGATACCAAACGTTATAAAGATAGATTAATTGCTGCTCAAAAGAAAACACGCGAAAAAGATGCGTTGGTCGTGATGCGAGGCGCTACGCACGGTTTGATGGTGATTGCGGCTGCTTTTGATTTTGATTTTATTGGGGGTTCCATGGGCTCTGTAGTGGGTAAACGATTTGTATTAGGAGTCGAAACTGCGATAGAGGAAAACGTGCCTTTTATTTGTTTTGCCACCAGCGGCGGAGCACGTATGCAAGAATCGCTTATTTCTTTGATGCAAATGGCAAAAACCAGTGCTGCTTTAACTAAATTAGCCAAGGCCAAATTACCTTATATTTCAGTGATGGTCGATCCTTGTATGGGGGGCGTTTCTGCAAGTCTAGCTATGTTAGGAGATGTTAATATTGCAGAACCTAAAGCTTTGATTGGTTTCTCAGGACCCCGAGTGATTGAACAAACTATTCGTCAAACGCTTCCAGAAGGATTTCAGCGTAGTGAATTTTTATTAGCACATGGTGCTATCGATATGATTGTGGATAGGCGAGATATGAAAGATAAAATTACCAGTATTATTGCCAAATTAACGAATCAGTCTTATACCATTAAAAAGACGCAAGAGGACATCAGGCCACTCAATGCAATTGATTGATTGGTTAGAGTATATTGAATCCCTTCATGTAGAGGAAATCGCTTTAGGTTTAGAACGGGTTAGATCAGTAGCACTTCAAGCAGGCCTCCTGGATTTTGAGTGCCCTATTGTGTTAGTGGGCGGAACCAATGGGAAAGGCTCAACGGTTTCCACTCTTTCTAGCTTGTTAGCAGCCAATACCCTGCGGGTAGGGACCTATTTATCTCCCCATTTGATAAATTTTAATGAAAGAATACGGATTAATGGACAATGTATTCAAGATGATCAACTTTGCGAGATTTTTACAAAAATTGAACATTGTAGGCTCAGCGATGCTAACCCAAGTCCCTTAACTTTTTTTGAGTTTACCACTTTAGCAGCATTACAGTTTTTTAAAGAGGCTGATTGTGATATTCTTTTATTAGAAGTGGGATTAGGCGGGCGTTTAGACGCAGTGAATATTGTAGAGCCCAGCTTAAGTATTATTACTACTTTAGGGTTAGATCACACGGATAGATTAGGAGATACGCTAGAAAAAATAGCGATTGAAAAGGCAGGGATTGTGCGTGACAATAAACCTATTTTGATAGGGCAACAAGCTTGTTATCCATTTTTATTAAATGAACTCAAAAGGCAGGGTGCCATTTTGATTCAAGAAGGAGAATCTTTTGGGTGGCAGGGGGATACCCTTTGGCACTATAAAGGAGATATAGTTACTGTACCTAAACATAATATTCCTGTATCTAGTTTATCTTTAGCCCTGGCAGCGTTTAAATTATTAGCCGATAGCTTTCCAAAATTAAAAATAAAGGCGCTACCGAATTTAAGTGTTGTATTACAACAAGCGGCTTTGCCTGGGCGTTTTCAGAAATATTTCAATAAAATAGAAACTATTTTTGATGTGGCGCATAATCCTCAGGGTGCGCAATGGTTAAGCAATAAGCTTAAAGAAAACACACAAAAAAATATTGCAGTTTGGTCCAGCTTTCAAGATAAGGATCTTAAGGGTATTGTAGAGGCTATCAAGTCTAGAATCGATATATGGGTGATTGCACCTGTGAATCATATTCGTGCTGCGAGTATAGAAGATTTAAAACAAGCGTTAAAAGTGCAGGAAATAGATTCACAATGTGTTTTTTGTGAATCCACTGTTGCTCAAGCTTATAAAAAAGCGTGTTCTTTGGTAGGGTTAGAAGAGAGAATTATTGTCTTTGGTTCTTTTTTAACCGTCAATGAAGTGATACTTTCTTTAGAATAAAAAAGGAATTGTGTATGGATCAAAAATTAAAAGAGCGTCTGTTGGGCGCAGTGATTATAGTGTCGGTTTTCATTTTCTTTTTACCTATGTTATTTAAGCAAAATAGCGTAAATCTTAGTGAATTAAATTCTGAGGTAGAGGCGCAAATAGGGGTAGATAGAGTCGTCTTAGAAGAACAGCTTAAAGCCTTAGAATTAGAAAAAGAATATTTAACCTCAGCTCCTACGGTAGTTGAAAAACCTAAGGTGCCAAAGGCTGCAGTACCCATTTTAGCTACAGAATCAGCTAAGAAATGGGTCTTGAGAATGGGCGTTTTTAGCAATCCTAGTAATGCAAAATTATTAGAAGAAAATTTATCTGCCAAAGGATATCCGTCTTATTCTGAAATGGATACCAGTAAGGGTGCAAAAATCATACGTGTTTTTGTGGGCCCCAAAAAAAGTGAATCTGAAATCAAACGCATTGCAGATCAGATTAAACAAGATTTAAAAATGCAAGGTATGATTATGCAATACCCTGAACGAGGAGCAACAACATGATACAACCATTTTTACCAGATATTATTGCACTGGGTTTAATTACTATTTCCGTTTTAATTAGCTTAGTTCGAGGTTTTGTTAAAGAACTCATTTCAGTAGTGAGTTGGATTGTAGCAGCTTGGCTTTCTATCCGATATTCAAAAGATTTAGCACAACATATTACTTTTACCGAGGTACAATCTTTACGGGTATTTTTGGCCTTTTTAATTGTGTTTGTCACCATAATCTTTATAGGTGCTACGATTAACTTTATGATTGGTCAGGTAGTGCGAAAAACGCCTTTTAGTGCTGCCGATCGTATTTTAGGAATGGGCTTTGGGTTTGTCAGAGGCGTGTTGGTTTTATCTGTTTTGGTATTATTAGGCGGATTAACCCCTTTACCAAGAGATGCGTGGTGGCAAGAATCGTATGCTATTGCCCGGGTTGAAAAAATTTCTATTTGGATGCAAAGTTTTTTGCCAGCAGAAATTTCGCAATATTTTAATTTTTCACATTCAGATACTTTGAATGAAACCTCGCCGCCTCAAGCTCCAATAGAAGTGAAAAAACAAGAAACCAAAAAAGAAACTACTAAAGAAACTACTATTGAAATCAAAAAAACAAAAAATAATAATAAAAATAATAATAATAAAAAAAACAATTAAAGCATGACTCATTCTTGTTGTCATGCAGTCGAGGAAGATCAGAGTCTGAAGTATTTTAAACGTGCAAAAATAAATGCATTGTTTTGTGTTTTATTTTTTTTATTGAATATCTCCGGCTTTGCTTGTCCTATGTATTTGGGGCTGGGATTAGCCATAGTTACCGCTGTAATGATGAAATATTCAGGCGGTGAGTATTACCAAAGCGCTTATCAGGCACTTAAAAATAAAAGCACCAATATGAATACTTTAGTCGCGCTATCGACCCTGATAGCGTGGGGCTATTGTGTTGCATTATGCCTTTTTCCTCAATTTTTCCCCGCTATTGCTATATATTATCATTTTGCTGAAATTGCTATGATATTAGGGGTTATTAATGTAGGGCGTGGTTTTCGCTTTAAAGCAGAATATGACGTGAAAAAGCGCACGCAAGATCAATTTAAGATATTTCAAAAATATCAGCCTGAATTTGCTATGCGAATAAAAAAAAAGGGTAAGCCTACCCGCCGTATTAAATCTACCAAAATTAAAGTAGGGGATATTATAGAAATACAACCTAACGAGCGTTTTCCTGTTGAAGGCATTATTGTTTCTATTGCCAATACTAAAAATAAGCACAGTTGGGTAGATGAAAAAAATATAACAGGGGAATCTCAAGCAGTTAAAAAATCAATAGGAGATTCCGTTTTAACCGGTACACGCAATACCAAGCATGTCATTAGAATTAAAGCAACGGTCAATGGAAGTGATAATAATTTGAGAAAATTATTAAATTCATTTCAAATGGCACCCCAATCGGAAACGGCAGATTCTGAGTTAATCAATAAAATTTCTCGTTACTTTATTCCTGGTATTTTAACTATTGCCGTTATTACGGGTGCTTCTTGGTTATGGTTAGCACCGGTGACTATCAGTGTGTTTCCTTTAATGCTTCAATCGGTTATGAGCGTATTGTTATGTGCTTGTCCCTGTGCATTAGGGTTGGCGGTCCCTATGTCGACTTATATGAGTACAGGAGAGTTATTAAAGCGAGGAATTTTGGTTAAAAAAGCCACGAGTTTTGAACGTGCGGGTTCGATTGGTATTATGGTTTTCGATAAAACAGGAACCTTAACTCAGCCCGTTGTCAATACTGAATATTTTCCTGAATTAGCCTATGCTGCGAGTTTAGAAAAGCACCATGCTAAATCTCATCCTATTGCTTGCGCTATAATAAAAGCAGCGCCTGCTGCGGATCATATTGTGAGCGACTCTATTACTGAAGAACAAGGTATGACAGGATGTGTTGATGGGGTAGCTATGATCGTCGGCTCTTTAGAGTATTGTAAAAGTAAAGGCGCCTGTATTAGTTCTCACTATTTAAAAGAAGCAAAAAAATTGAGCCATCTTGGGCAAACCACGGTGTTTATTGTTTGTGATTTACAATGTGTAGGCGTTATTGGATTAAAGCATCAAGTAAGTGAAGATGCTAAGCATCATATTGATAAGCTAAAAGCCAGAGGTATAAAAATAGCGTTATTAACGGGAGATAAACAAGGTCCTGCAAAAGCGATTGCAAAAGAGTTAGGGATTGCTTCAAAAAGAGTGTGGCATGGGTGTAGTGCTAAACAGAAATTAAAAAAAATTAAAAGTTTAAAAAAAACAGGCAAAGTGGTCGCCATGGTAGGGGATGGGATGAATGATATTGCAGCGTGTAAGGAAGCAGATATTGGAATAGCCATTCATGCTTGGACTAATGCAGCAGTAGAATGTGATGTGGCACTTCAGGGTTCTATTGGAGATATTATTCAATTTTTGGATGTGGCTGAAGTGGTTACGCATAATATTAAACAAAATGTAGGATGGATGTTTTTTTATAACATGTTTGCATTAATGGGGGCTACGGGTTTATGTTATCCTATTATATGTTGTGCCCTAAATCCTATTATGGCCGCGGGATTCATGGCTTGTTCTTCTATTGTAATTATTATGAATGCAAAAAGATTGCCTTATTTGATTGATAAAGTTTTGAAAGATTCTGAAATATCATTGAAAAAACCATTGAAAAAACCATTGAAAAAACCTACCCCTGTTTTCAATATAAAGCCCGTAAATAAAAATATTTCAAAAAAATGTTGTTCTTCTTTTATTTTTGAACCTGCTAAATTTACTGGATTGCCACGCCGTGCTAAGCGCGCTTTCTTGCAATGACAGAATTATCTTTCTGGCCACATTCTAGTTAACACCTTATCTTTAAGTATAAAGTGATGATAGAGTACACCTATTAGGTGTACTCCTAATAAAAATAACAGTACATAAGAAGCATAAACGTGCGCGTGATAAAATAGCTCCCCAAGCGGTTTATTGGGATGGATAAAGCCGGGTGTGGCTAATGGATACCCAAAAATAGCCAGCGGCCTACCGCCTAATACAGTCATTAAAACCCCCGTAATAGGCATTAACAGTAAACACGCATATAATAAAAAATGCACTATTTTGGCAAGCAAGTTTTCATACCAGGGCGCATTCTCAGGATAGGGTGGGCGCTGCCCCAGTTGCCGATTTAAAAGCATTAAAAAAGCGAATATAAAGACCACGAGGCCAAAAGATTTATGTAATAAGATATATTGGAGTTTTTCAGGCGCCTGTTCAGGTAAATATTCGCGATAATACACTACTGTATATTGTATGGTCACTAATATGAATATAGACCAATGTAAAAGCTTGGCAAGGCTCCCAAATTGCCCACGTGTATTGATTAGCCTCATATTATGCTCCCTATACTTTAAAAGTTATCCAATTAGCTTGCCTTATTGCGCCAAACATGTTCAAATAAAAGTATAGAGGAAAATAGCGTATATCCAAAGTAGTAGGGGGTGCCGTTGTGAAGATAGTATCTTGGAGCACATTTTTTCAGTCATTATTGCTTCAATTAGGATTGAAAAATCAAACGGATGAAGATTTGGCTTTTGTACTTGGGGCCAGCGAGCCTCAAGATTGGGTAAAAGCCTTAGAGTTGCTTCATGGAGAGGTTCGTAAAAAACAAGTAGCGGTGGATGCCTTAGAGATACAGGATTTAACATTTGATCTTATCGAATTAAGTGCTTATTTAATAAACATGGATCTGTGTTTATCTAAAAATAAAAAGTATTATGATACCTATACACTAAGAGAAAAAAGTTTTAATGAAATAGAAAGGCAAACGCAGTTAGAGTATATGAATGCAAGTCTGCATGCTCAAGAAACCCATCAAACGATGCGTGAATGTATACCGCTGATATCTGGGGTGCCCATTAACAATTTACACATTAAACACATCGCTAAAACGCTCCAAAAATTAGAAATACACACTCGAGATTTAGGCAAAGCCATTGAGCGTTTGGAGGATGCCGTATTTAAAACAGGCCCCTTATACCAGTTATTTGAAAATGATGTGTTTTTAGCATTATGTGAAGTTGAAAAATCACAAATCCAATTAGTACCTTATGGATATACCCCTTTAAAAGAGTCTACGAATAATGTAATTCCTATATTAAGAGAGCATGCTCAATTGATACCAGATCTAGAATTAAAAGGAATTGCTTTGGGGTTAATTAACCAATATGAGTCTTTGAATCGATATATGATTTTTTTTCCTTCTACAGTGTTAAAAACTGCTTTTAAAATGTTTTATAATAATGTCGATCAGTTTATTAAAGATATTTTAGAAAACCCAAAGATAGAGGAAGCGATTTTGCATCAAAGGTTAAATTCTATTTTTAGAGCCATCGAATCTATTCGTTTTATTGCTAATAAAAAAGATAGTTTTACTAAAAATTTACAAGATGCTGCAAAATCAAGTAAAAAACAGTTATTTAAACAGTTAGAGAAAACACAAACAGGTGAAAATTTTCTTAATTTATATCAGCGCATGAGTGCACAACAAAAATTTATGATGCGATCTAGGTTTAAATAATAATTAATCCAATAGCCACTTCTCTATTTTCAGCGCTTAATACATTGTAAGTCCGACTCGCCGCTGCACTGTTCATAAATTCAACACCAATCCCTTTTTCAAATAAAGGTCTTAATAAAGCCATATCGGGTATATGTAACTCCTTGCCTGTGCCTAATAATAATATAGGGGGTGGCTTTATCCATAAAGCTTCAAAATCGCTGATTTGAAGATCATCAAAAGAATGCGGTCTCCAGGGCGATATAAGTTTGTTATCATAAATGAAAACAGATTCTGTATAAGTTATCTGATTAATTTTAATTTCTGCATGATTGTTTATAATGCTAATAATGTTATAGGAGTGAATTTGATATTTTGAATGATTAGAGTCTTGATTGACTAGCATGGCACACCGTAATCCTGTAAATTTAAATATTATATAATACATTGAATGAGTTAATCATATGAATAATAAATCACAGGGTATAAGAGTGGGTATTTTAGGACTAGGGACAGTCGCATGCGGAGTGATAGAGCTCTTAAGAAGAAATAAATTGGAAATTTCGCGTCGTGCAGGTCAGCCAATTTTTGTAAATGGCGTATGCGCAAAAGATAAGCACAAAATTCGTTCAGTTAACTTAGATAATATCCGTTATTACGATAGCGCACAAGCTTTAATTCATTCACCACAGATTGATATTGTTGTAGAGCTCATTGGAGGCTGCACAGATGCCAAAGAATATATTTTGAGTGCATTGGCTTGTCATAAACCTATTGTGACAGCAAATAAAGCATTACTTGCAGAATATGGAAATGAAATTTTTGAAAAGGCGCAGGCCCAAGATGGTATTGTCGGCTTTGAAGCTACCGTAGCAGGGGGGATCCCGATTATTAAAACCATTAGGGAAGGATTAGGAGGCAATCGCATACAGGCGATTGCAGGCATTATTAATGGTACTTCCAATTATATTTTTACAAAAATGCGCGATGAAGGGTGTGATTTTAAGGCGGCTTTAGCGCAAGCTAAAGCAAAAGGATATGCAGAAGCTGATCCTACATTGGATATCTCTGGACAAGATGCTGCTCATAAATTAGCAATTTTAGCTGCTAATGCATTTGGGATCCCTTTAAAATATAAAGCAGTATTTTGTGAGGGAATACAGGGAATTGATCTGATTGATATGGTTTATGCCAAAGAGTTAGGATATGAGCTTAAGCATTTAGCCTTAGCAAAGGCAATGAAAAATGGGTTAGAATTGAGGGTGCACCCCACTCTTATTCCTCGTAATCATATGTTAGCCCATGTAGATGGGGTGATGAATGGGGTGTTGATTCAAGCCAATGCTTTAGGCTCGACTTTATATTATGGTGCAGGTGCAGGCAGTGAAGCCACGGCTTCTGCGATTGTAGCGGATTTATTAGATGTCGCTAGAATGATAGGCGCCCCTGCATCACAGCGGGTGCCTTATTTGGCTTTTTATAATTCTGTGGAGAGGGTCTTAGATACCATTTGTCCTATTGAAGAGGTAGTGAGTGCTTATTATATTCGTTTACAAGTAGAAGATAAACCGGGCGTATTAGCAAAAATTACCGGTATTTTTTCAGAACATAATATTAGTATAGAATCTTTTATGCAAAAGCAACTCAACACTATTGAATATGTTCCTATTATTATTGTGATTCAGCCTACCATGACTCGTGATTTTTTAAAGGCACAAAAACAAATTGAAGCGTTAGAAAGTGTGAAAGGAAAAATGGTGTCTATTCGATTAGATAATTTACAATTCAAAGGATGCAATTAAATGAGTTTAATTAAAAAATATATAAAGTATTTGCCTGCTACTATGAACATGCCCATTGTTAGTTTAGGAGAAGGCAATACCCCTTTGATTAAATTAGATAATTTGCTCAGATCTCAAAACATAACCTCAATAGATTGGTATGTAAAAACAGAAGGATCAAATCCCACAGGATCATTTAAAGATAGGGGAATGACTTTGGCAGTGAGTAAAGCCAAAGAAAGCGGATCAACAGCAATACTCTGTGCTTCTACAGGAAATACTTCCGCTTCTGCTTCCGCTTTTGCAGCCCGCGCAGGGATACAGGCTTTTGTCATTATTCCTCAAGGAAAAATAGCACTTGGAAAATTAGCACAAGCCATGATGCATGGTGCAATTGTTTTGCAAATCAAGGACAATTTTGATACAGGCATGCAGCTTGTAAAAGAATTAAGTAAAACACTCCCTATTACGTTAGTGAATTCTGTCAATCCTTATCGATTACAAGGTCAAAAAACGGTTGCTTTTGAAATTGTAGATTTTTTAAATAAAGCGCCTGATTATCATTATGTTCCAGTAGGCAATGCAGCGAATATTTCTGCATCTTGGATGGGATATGAAGAATATTATAAAGATAATAAAATGGATAATAAACCTAAAATGATAGGATATCAAGCCAATGGAGCGGCGCCTTTTTTACGAGGAAAACGGATTGATAACCCTCACACCATAGCCACGGCTATTTGTATAGGTCATCCGCATTCCTGGGATTTAGCCCAAGCAGCAGTAAGCAATTCTCAAGGATGGTTTGGTGAAGTGAGCGATCAAGAAATTTTAGAGGCTCAATATTTGTTGTCAAGCACAGAGGGTATTTTTTGTGAACCCGCCTCTGCCGCCAGTATTGCCGGAGTATTGAAAGATTTTAAATTAGGATTCATTAAACCTAATTCTATTGTTGTCTCTACCTTGACAGGACATGGATTGAAAGATCCCAATATTGCTATAGATCAATGTAAAAATAAAAATGCAATTATAGAAATACCGCAAGATTATGAATCAGTGAAATTAATTATACAAGAGAAGTTAAAATAAAATATGAGTATTCAAGCAACGCTTAAAAATTTTTTAAAGCATAGATTTACTACCCCTATTGCTGCAGGTCCTTTGAAGGCAAAGGAATATGGTTTAAGTCATCCTACCGATGGATGTTATTGGCTTTTAGCCGATCCGGTTACATTAGAGCCGGATCATCAACGTGTGTTTATGAGAGGGTATACAGCCTTAGCATTAGATAAACAAAAGGATGAGCTGTTAATTAAAAATTTAAATGAGTTATTACATCAAGATGCTTTAGAATTAATATATCTAACCCCCATGCAGTGGATTGTAAAATGTAAACCAGGATCTCCTATAATGCCCCATATCACTACGTATTCTAGTCTAGAGTGCCTCAATCAAGATATTAGTACATTATTACCAACTGGAAAAAATAATGGGTATTGGCGTCGGTTATTTACGGAATGTCAAATGATCATGCAAAATTATGAAAACAATAGTTTGTGGTTTTGGGGGTCCGGTGTTAGTCAATAATTTACCCCTACCAAAAATTAAAAAACGAGTCCTGAATGAGGCGCAATATCAGCGGATGATGCGTGCAGGGCTTAATCCAATTATTGCACGTATTATTGCAACTAGACCTATGCCTGAATTTTCTCAAATAGATGAATGGCTCACCCCTAAATTGTCGAGCCTTGATAACCCCAATTTAATGATGGATATGGACAAGGCCGTTGAGCGAGTAGCGCGGGCGATTATTAATAAAGAAGTAATAGGGTTAGAAACTGATCATGATTGTGATGGGCAAACGAGTCATGCGCTTTTGCATTGTGCACTTATTGATCACTTTAATCATCCACCAGAATGCTTACAATCTTATATAGGTCATCGTCTTAATGAAGGGTATGGATTGTCTGAATCGGTGATGAATCGAATACTCATAGATGCCCCTAGGCCCACTTTGGTGATTACAGCAGATAATGGATCAAGCGATGAGGCGCAAATTTTTAAATTAAAAGCGCAGAACATTGATGTCATTGTAACGGATCATCATGCTATTCCCTGTGAAGGGATACCTAAGAGTGCTTATGCGGTTTTAAACCCTACCCGCACGGATTGTCAATATCCAGATTCAATGATAGCCGGGTGTATGGTGGCGTGGTTACTTATGGCAGCCGTGAGAAAGCATTTAATCCAGATAGGGCATTTAGCTAAAACAGCCCCTTGTGTATCTAATTTATTAGATTATGTTGCCGTAGGCACTATTGCTGATTGCGTGAGTATTGCGCGCAGTCGAAATAATAGAGTAGTGGTGAATTATGGTCTTAAATTAATGAATCAATTTTCTAGGCCCTGTTGGCAAGCTATTGTAGGGGAGATAGTCTCAAAGGGAACTACAATACGTTCTAGTGATTTAGGATTTAAAATAGGCCCTTTGTTAAACAGTGATGGTCGATTAGCGTGTGCTTTTGGTTCAGTTACTTTTCTTTTAGCTTCTACCTTAGCCGAAGCAAAAAATTGGGTTGAACATTTGCAAGCACAAAATACTCAAAGAAAATTAGTGCAAAAAAGAATTACAGATATGGCGACCCTAGAAGCACTTAAGCAGATGAATGCAGGTCGTAAAACTTTATGTATTTTATTAGAAGAAGGCCATGCAGGGGTGCACGGTATTTCGGCGAGTCGTATTAAAGATGCTTTTGGTCGACCTGCTTTAATTTTTTGCCCCAAATCTAATGAGCCTGAGCTGATAACTGGATCAGCGCGCAGTATTGATCATTTTCATTTGCGAGATAGTTTACAAGCGGTTGCAGATTTATATCCTGGTTTAATTGTTAAATTTGGCGGACACAAAGGTGCAGCAGGCGTAACTATTAAGCGAGAAAATTTTACGTTATTTTCCGATGCGTTTGAAGCTGTATCTGAAAATGCATTATTAAAATTAGAGTTGGGTCCGGTTATTTGGTCAGATGGTTTGTTTCCTATTGAAGGGTATTCTATTGATTTTATAGAACAATTAAATGAACAATTGGAACCTTTTGGTCGAGAATTTGAACCTCCTGTTTTTGAAGCTCAGGCACAAGTATTAGCCATTAGCTATATAGGGGAAACGAAATTGCATGCAAAATTAACTTTGCGTATTGATGATTTATTTTTAAAAGCAATTTGGTTTAATGCCCGAGCAACACAAGAGTGTGATTTGCCTATAGAGCTTAAAAGCACAGCACATATTATTTTTGAACCCAAAATTAATGAATTTCGAGGCACTAAAACAATTGATTTACAGATTTTACAAGGTTGGGCTGTATGATTAAATATACCATAGCCAGTGATTGTCCTAGTAGCCACATTTTTAATATAAGTCTTAGTTTTACAACTTTTAATCCTAAAGGGCAACCATTAATCATGCCTTGTTGGATCCCTGGTAGTTATATGATTAGAGATTTTGCAAAACATGTAGTTCAGCTTAAGGTAGCCAAAGAATATGCACATCTTTATCAAATTAGTAAAATTAATTCTTATACCTGGCAGCTAGACACTTTGGAGTCTCATCAAAAATTAGATGAGGCTACGCACCTTACAATAGAATATGAGGTGTATGCTTGGGATCGTTCTGTGAGAGGCTCACATTTAGATACTACGCATGCTTTTATTAATCTTAGTTGTCTAGCTTTAATGGTGGTTGGACAAGAAAATAGCACACATTGGGTGCAAATAAATGCCCCTAATGTACTTGAAAAACCCAACTGGACTGTGGCCACGACGCTGCCTACAGAAAATATTGATAATAAAGGGTTTGGTTTGTATAAGGCTCAAAGTTATGATGAGTTGATAGATCATCCCATAGAAATGGGGCATATTGAGCGGGTGTCATTTTTGGTGAATAATATTCAGCATGAAATTGCACTATCAGGCGATCATTTTGGAGATATAGAACGGCTAAAGCAAGATGTTCAAAAAATATGTAATGCGCATCATAATGTATTTGCTAATGAATCAAAAATAAAGGTTCCTTTTGAAAAATATTGTTTTTTATTAACCCTCATAGGAGAAGGGTACGGGGGATTAGAACATCGAAATTCTACGGCTTTATTAAGTTCTAGAAATAGTATGCCTCCTGTAGATCTGGGTAATAAACCTTTGCCTTTAGAATATGAAGCTTTATTAGCCTTATTTAGCCATGAATACTTTCATGCTTGGAATGTTAAATGTATTAAGCCGTTGGCCTTTTGTCCGTATGATTTGACGCAGCCTCAATACACTAGGCAATTATGGGCTTTTGAAGGCATTACCTCTTATTATGATACGTTAGCTTTAGTACGGGTAGGGGTTATTACTTCAGAAAATTACTTTACAATATTGAGTGATAAAATTACTAAATTAAAAGCCACGCCTGGCCAAACTAAGCAAACGCTCACAGAATCCAGTTTTGATGCTTGGATAAAATTTTATAAGCCAGATGAAAATACACCTAATAGTACTGTGAGTTATTATTTGAAAGGGTTGTTAACTGCTTTTTGTTTTGATATGACGTTACGTCGTATTACAAAGAATGCGGTCAGCTTAGATGATGTGATGTGTGAATTATGGGGTAAATATGGAGAGGGTCAAGGGGTTGCAGAAGGCGAGCTTGAACAAATTTTAATTCAAAAAGCACATAATGATCCCGTGATGAAGCAAGTCGTTTATCAAGCACTGTATACTACCGAAGAGTTAGCCTTAGATCACGCTTTAGAATTTATGGGGTTACAATTAAACCTGAGTGCACCCTCTGCACTGGTTGCTTCTTTAGGAATTACGGTGGCACCTGTATTTCAAGAATTAAAAATCATGACGGTTTTAGATAATAGTGCAGCAATGAGAGGGGGGCTATCGGCAAAAGACACGATAGTAGCCATTAATAATATAAAAATAAATACTCCACAAAGTTTAGAATCTCTATTAATGTATTTTAGAGCACAAGATGTTTTGTCTATACATGTTTTTAGAGAAGATAGGCTTATGAATTTTATGATTACTTTACTTCCTGTGCCCGAACATAAAGCTAACATTATAATCAATGAAAATGCTATTCCAGAGTGTTTAATAAGACGAAATCAATGGTTAGGCCTAGTGTAAATCAAGGGATTAGCTTAATTGAAGTTTTAATCTCTTTATTTATTTTTTCTATTGCTATGTTGTCTTGCGGTTTAATGGTTTTAAAAGGATTGAGCTTAGCTCGAGATGGATTGTATCAGACCAAGGCTGCTGCATTAGTGCAAATGCAGCATGAAGCTATTGTGTGTTGTGGCTTAACGGATACCGGTGCCTGGCAAAAACGGGTTGCTGATCAATTGCCACAAGGTGAAGGATTGATTATTCAAGACCGTGGTCTCATTCGAATACAAGTTTTATGGCAATCTAGTTTTTTAAAAAAAAATAAAGAATCAATTCGCATTGAGTTTGCTGCTTTGGATGAGTGAAAGATTAATGTCATGTTTTTTTGAATATTTTTACTAATGATGCCCATAAAAGTTTATGGGCATCATTTAGATATGCAACAAGAGAGGCACCAATAAGTCCTAATGTTAGGCATTGACCATAAGGAGCTCCTACAACTTGACCACCTGTCCAGCCAAATACAAAAAACAAAGCTATAAATTGAAGAAGTGTTAATTTCATTTTTTATGTTTATAATTACCGGTTAGATGAGTTTCCAAATTGTGAATTACCCATCGCTTCTAATTCATTTCCAAGACGAATGGCACTGAAATAAGAAAATAATTCTGATTTTTTTCATCATAGTTATTATAATATATAAGCCGTTGTCTCGATCTTACAGTGTAGAGCAAGTTTTTTAACTACTAGTTTTCCACGATATATTGTAGGGGCCGGTCACCGTGCCGGCCCAGTATGGTTATTTGCAATAATCCTGTTGATAACAGAATAATGTCCCTATCTATACTGGGCCGGCACGGTGACCGGCCCCTACGTTAGATCGCATCAAACTGTCAAGTCGACAAACTTATCTTGCGCTATAAAGAAGATTTCATAGCGTATATTATGAAAAATAATATGAGAAAATCAGAATTGTTTTCTTATTTCAGTGCCATTCCATCATGTGGTATGTCATTTTAATTGCATCCTGCTAACAAAGCATTTGAAAAGAAGTCCAAAAATAGTATCTCGTAATATTTTATATATAGCAATACTAAAGTAATTACAATTTTATTATGATATACTTGCTAACTTTGCTTTTAAACTTTGGACAAAATGAACTTACCCCAAAAACTTAGTTAAGAGCTTAAATTTCTAAAAATCGACAAAATTTGTTCATCCAGTGTCTGCTATTATAGGTTTTTTACCTTTAATAACGACTGCATGACGTTTTCTTTTTAATTGCT
>CANJXG010000031.1 GCA_947478905.1 Coxiellaceae bacterium | reverse complement strand
TTTTAGCGAAAACATTTAAAATATGGGTTGCTTTTTTGTTTTTTGTTCTGCTGCCTTTGATAGTTTTTCCATCGATATTAATGAGATCTTCAGGTAAAATATCAATTAAATTACCAGCCCACTCCATAAACCATGTCTCAAATTTATTTGTACTAATTAATCCTAAAACAGAACATATGGTACTTTTACTAGGGATCCCATGTTCATATGGAAAATATTTTCTCAAAAAATCTATTTTTTCAACGCCATAATCATATATCTGTCTCCAACTTTCAGCGCAAGATAATACGGCAGCGATCGTTAAAAATAGAATTTCATTTAAAGGGTACAATAATTTTGCATCTTGCCTGATATCACTCAGTTCAATCTCCAATTCCATAAAACATTTAACGAAGTTAGCTTTGTTAGTTGCCAATATATCCATGATAAACCCCTTAAAGCTTTCCTTTTTAACGGTTTTATCATGATTTGTTCAAACGACTAACTCTTCATAGGACAGCCCTGCGAATAAACCCCTCTGCAGCATTCAGAGGTACTAAACCTTGACGATAGGCTGATTGGGCTTTTTGACAAACTTCAAATGGCAAAAGAAGCCCAGCATTGATATAACAAGAGAGCAATGAATGATTGAGATAAGCTTCTCCTTTGACCATCGCATCTTGATAATCTCCAAACTTGGGCAATATGTGCTTGATAAAATATTTCAATTCAGTGAGCGCCTGCTTGCGTGTGATGGCATAATGAAAGGGCTCTAAATCTCCAAAATGATCTGAAAATTTATCCACAACCAATGCAAGCACTTCTTTTAAGATAAAAGACTTTGGGTGAGCAATACGTTTAGCTGAAATAAGACCTTTGATTGGAGCCTTACGATTTTCTTTATCATAATTCCATTGTCCTCCTGTTGGAGGTACCATCAGGTTCTATCAAAATTTTATATTTCTTACGCATTTCACGGTAAAAATACTCGATTCTTAGCTGCTTTTTATCTGTAGCCCAAACCTTAAACTCTTCAGGGGTGCACAAAAAACGCTCATCTGGACGAACATCAACTATAATGCCAAGAGATTGCTCACAAGATTCGATGATTTTTCTCACCCGGTATTCACTGGGCTCGGTCACAACAATACTTTTTACTTTAAGGGTTTTTACTGCACGCCTAACTTCGCCAATTAAATTACCCGTGTTTGTAGAATCTGTCAGTTTGATATACCGAACATCCATGTTCTTTTCTTGAAGTTCTTGAGCAAAATGACGCATTGCTGCGAATAAGAAGGCAATTTTTTTAGGATGGTGCTTGACATAAGTCGCATCCTCCATGGTCTCACATAGTAGCACTGTATCATTAGGCTGCGTATCATTCAAAGATGATATACCGTGTGATAATTGATCAGCAAGAATAAGGCGAAGTGTACTCACAATTTTTCCCTTAAAGTTTTCTAAATTTTATTTTTAGAAGATGGTTCATCTTCTATGTTAGCAAATATTTTTGTGTTTATAAAGCCAAAAGTTAGCTATGTAGTATAGCTAGGTTAAAGGGCTAAAGCTGAAGAGAATAAATTAAATTAAATTAAAAAAAATGTTTATTAGCAGTGATATTTCGCTCTAGCATGCTTTGCATGCAGGGCGAAAGCGAAGACGGATGGTGGAGAGAGAGGGATTCGAACCCTCGGTACACTTTCATGTACACACACTTTCCAGGCGTGCTCATTCGACCGCTCTGACATCTCTCCAGGAAGCATAAACCATTATAACAGTTTATGAGTTTTAAAAAATCTATTTTTTAAATTAAAAGCTAGATAGATTTCTAATCTAGGAAAATTATAAACAACAGTATTAAATTACTATTGTTCATGAGAGAATACGCACTAAACAATATTAAAAAAAAGAGGGGACAAATGAAAATAAAAAATCAATATAAACATTCTGCGCCTTGTTACAATCTACATGCGCTATTAACTCAAGAAGATCATGACGCTATCGATCGAGAAATCAGGAAAACTAAGAAAGTTCGCGAAACACCCCAAAAAATAGAAAAAGTAAAAAGACGAGAGAGTCGGGCTCAAAGAAGGGAGTTAATGCTTTGTCTCACAGAGGAAGATGATGTAGGCCCAGCAGAAGCCTTCAGAAGTCCTGCACGTTCTATTATTACTTCTAGAGTTAGGCCCCCTAAAGCAGCACACACATCTAAAATGCTAGTGCTTCCCCTTTATGCTGCAAACTCAGACACTTCTACATGTTCTTCTGATTCTGATGGCAGCCAAAGCAGAGTATGCAACATTTCTCCATAATCTACTTACCAGCCCTTACAAGGGCTGATAGGTTTCCTCAATATCGTTATACTTAAAAATCTGCCCCATTTTAATATCAAAAAACCATAAGTGAACCATAAGCTCTTGCTGTTCCACTTTTTTGGCAATCCATGGAAATGTCATACAATTTTCATAGGATTTTTGAAGCGATAACTTAGCACAGTCATCTGCATTATTAAATTTCACGTTTGGCGTTTTCAAAATTGAAACCCAATTAGTAATAAAATCATCCGAGTTGATTTTATTACTATCTAATAATGTCTGAATACCACCACACTGACTGTGCCCTAATAAAATGAGATGCTCCACCTTTAAAAAATTAACACCAAACTCTAATGCCGCACTGGTTCCGTGATGTTTTTCATCTTTTTCATAGGGAGGAACAATATTGGCAACATTACGAACCACAAAAAGATCACCCGGATCGCATTGTAAAATTACAGCAGGATCAACTCGAGCATCACAGCATGCTACCACCATAATTTTAGGTTGTTGGCCATCTCTGGCTAAATCATCCATAGTAGAAGTAGCGCCATATACATACTTCTCTCTAAATGCTTGATACCCATCTACAATTTTTTTAAAAATTTTACTGTTTTGCTGCATGTACTACGAAACCATTTTTTTATCTTAAGAACGCAAGCAAATCCCTTTTGCCAACAAATAATAAACTAAACCAAATAAGCCGATCGTCAAAATAACAATGTAACTTAATGCGGCCCAAATATTGATATCACTGACACCAAGCATACCATAACGAAAAGCATTAACAACATATAAAATCGGATTAAAATAAGAAAGCGATCTCCAAAATGGAGGCAACATATTAATAGAATAAAAAACGCCACCCAAATAAGTTAAAGGGCTCAGTATAAAAGTAGGAATAATACTAACGTCATCAAATGTTTTTGCATAAATTCCATTGAGCATTCCAGCTAATGAAAATAAAATCGCCGTCAAAATAGCAACGCAAATGGTAATCATGACACTATATAAATGTATCTCAGTAAAAAACAAAGCAATAAGCGTCACAATCATGGCCACTAATAACCCTCTAAGAACCCCCCCTAATAAATATCCTAGTAATATGGCCCCACTAGACATGGGTGCTACAAATAACTCTTCAATACTATGTTGAAATTTTGATCCAAAAAAAGATCCAGCGACATTTGCGTAACTATTATTAATAATGGCCATCATAATTAAACCAGGAGCGATATATTCTACATAACTAAAACCATCAAGCTCCCCAATACGCTTGCCAATTAAACTTCCAAAAATTAAAAAATATAAAATCATGGAGATAGGAGAAGGCAACAAAGTTTGAGTCCAAATTCTTATAAAACGTCTAATTTCTCGACGTGTTAAAGTTTTTAAGGCGATCAATTGATTACTCATGCAGAGGGTTCTCTTACTAGCTCTAAAAATAATGTTTCCAAACGATTCGTTTTATTTCGTAAACTACGAACATAACATCCTATCTTTGTAAGCTCTTCAAATAAAACATTTAAAACACAGTGTGCAGAAAAACTAACCTCTATCGTTAATTCATCAATATAATGAAAAGAAAACCCTTTTAAACCAAGTGCTTCGACTTGATCAAAATGAATGAAAGGGGAGAGCAAGTCCAGGACTAACGTTTCTTTACTTAACTTTCTTACTAGTTCTTTTGTGCTAGATTGCTCTATAATTTGACCGTGATTAATAATAGCAATATTACGACACAAATATTCAGCTTCTTCTAAATTATGCGTCGTTAAAATAATCGTACGGCCCTGTGCATTTAATTCTTTTAAAAACTCCCACATATGGCGTTTAATCTCAATGTCCACCCCTGCAGTAGGCTCATCTAAAAGTAACAATTGAGGATCATGCACCATACCTCGTGCAATCATTAGGCGTCTTTTCATACCACCGGATAACATTCGAGCTGGCTGAAATGCTTTCTCCCACAAAAATAATTTTTTTAAATAATACTCTGCTCTCTCACTTGCCTGTTGATAAGGCAAACCATAATACCCCGCTTGATTCACTACAATATCAAAAGGGGTTTCAAAAATATTAAAGTTAACCTCTTGGGGTACCACTCCTATTTTAGACTTTGCTTTTAATAAGTCTGTATCTAAATCATGGCCAAACACGGAAACATGGCCTGCAGTTTTATTTACTAAAGAAGAGATAATCCCAATTGCAGTGGATTTGCCTGCACCATTTGGACCCAATAATCCAAAAAAATCCCCTTGCTCTACACAAAGAGAAACATTTTTTAAAGCAAGTGTTTCTGTTTTTATCTTTTGATTGGAGTTACGATATTTATATGTTTTATATAAATTTTTTAGTTCTAAAGCTTTCATATTTTTAACTAGGTGGGTATACAGCTTAAAGATAACGATAATGGACATTGATACCATTGAAAGTATACACTCTCAACAGTATCAATACTACCCATAATCTAAGACAACAAATTGAAAGTTAAAGGTTAGTCATTATAACTACGATCTGACATTTGTCCTTCTTCACTTTCACGTACGGCTTCAAAATTTTCTGATGGAGTACCAGAAACTACGCCGCTAGAACTAGAGTCAACACTAACGTCTTGGTTATGAGCTCTTTTCTCAGAATGTTTTGTACTATGACTCTTTTTCATATGGTGCTTGTCGTGGTGATCAGCATGATGTTTTTTATGTTTATGCTCATGCTTATGCTTATGACATTCTTTATCATGCCCATGCTTATGATGCTTGTGCTCTTTTCCATGATGTTTTTTCTCTTTTCCATCATGCTTATGCTTAGCAGAAGCCTTATCTGCCTTAGCATCCATTTTATGATCAGTCATTTTCTGCTCAGACATTTTCTGATCAGTCATTTTTTGATCATCTGCAGCCAAAGTAATACCTGAAGAGCATGCTAATCCAAATGTTAACAAACCAATTAAAATTAATTTATTTGTCATCTATTAAATCCTCCAACATTATAAAAATTATTATTAATAAACCAAATCGCCACAAGCCAGCCAGCCGGAGCTATTAACTAACTCTTATAAAAGTATAGCACTTTACCCAGTTAGCAAACCTAATTTCAGCTTGCTTCTTTTGGATCCTTATGATCGTTCTGATCTTTTTTATGATGATCTTTTTTATGGTGATCTTTTTTATGGTGATCTTTTTTGTGATGATCTTTTTTATGGTGATCTTTTTTATGCTTGTGATCAGCTTTATGCTCTTTTCCTTCTTTATCCTTGTGCATATCTTCTGATTTGTTTTCTGATGTTTCTGCACTGTTTTCTGTCATTTTGCTTTCATCTGATTCGTAAGCAAAAGCAACACGCTGGCTAGAAAATATCAATCCTAAAGCAATTGCAGCGATTAATATTATTTTATTCATTTGTCAGTTCCTTAACATTTGGTTATTATAATGAGAGTCCAGTAAGTCGAAAAATTAAACGACTTAATCGATACTATAGCATATTTAATAATCAGCATACTTTTAAAACTATTTTGAAGATATCTTGTTTAAAAAAGTAGCCCCAAAGCTAAAAATAGCTGAACTGGTTATTTTCGCACCATAACCAAGAAACAAATAAACAACACTCATTATAGTATTGTAAAACCATAACAACAAAGGACTATTATTTGTAAACGCACTCAATTGCTCACAAAGAGGCAGGGTTACCGTAGTTAAAAAGCTAATATAGGGTTGTGCCAAAGGGGACATTTTCATAAGCACATCAAATATCGCCAAACCTAAGCCCCAAAAAATTCCAAGCGCAGTACCTTTTTTATACAAATCTTGTATCTTATGTCTAATAGAAGCTTTTTGCACAGCTCTGTCCCCTTCTCCTTAAAAAAATAGAGTTACATAAACCTACATATAATCTATAAAAGAGCCTAGTGCAATAAATATTGCAAAAAAGATGAAATTATTTTTGTGCTAAATGCTCCATAACCAACCCCAAGAACCGAGTAGCCTCACCACCTGTGACCGCCCGATGATCAAAACTTAAAGACAAAGGCAAAATCATGCGAATTGCAACCTGGCCATTTACGGACCGAACCACTTCTCTTACCGATCCCACACCTAAAATAGAGACCGTCGGTGGCATCACAATCGGACTGGCATAATACCCTGCAAATTTTCCAAAATTAGAAAGCGTGATGCTTCCTCCTCTTAGCTTATCTGACAAAATAGAACGATCGTAAACCTGCTTTTTCAAAACATTTACTTCCTCACGAAGCTGCAGCGCGGTTTTGTCCTGGCTATTATGTATAACCGGAACAAAGAGCCCCTCTGGAGTGTCCATGGCAATCCCAATATGGATTTGTTCCAACATCTGACGCCCCAGCGAAACCCCATCATACCAAGCATTCAAAGCCGGTTCATGCTGACAGGCATACACCATCGCTTGCAAAAGCCTCACGGTATAATCTTTAGTCTGCGAGCTCCATTCAGTAATATCTGCCTCATCAAATAATGACACAGGCACGACTTGTGCATGAGCCTGTTGCATAGCCAAAGCCATAGCACGACGCACACCATGCAAAGGTTCTAAAGCTGGGGCATCAGAGAAAACCAAATGTGCTTGTTTTACATCATCTTGAGTAATCATGCCATTTTGACCGGTGGGGTGGATCCTTGTTAAATCCACATTGAGTTTTTTAGCCAAGGCTCTAATCGCAGGTAACACTTTAACCCCAATGCCTCCCCTTCCAACGGAAGTGGGAACTTCTGAAAAAACTTCATGACCAACTTCCACTTTGCCTACTACCGTGCCTGTATCTGGACGTTTTTCTTGAATGTTTTGAGCGCTATTGTCTGAGATTTTTTCTGTGCTCTCAAATTCAACTAAAGGATTTCCAGTGGGAATAATATCCCCTGGTTGCCCGTACAATTTTACAATACGACCACAATAAGGAGAGGGCACCTCTACGATGGCTTTGGCTGTTTCCATAGCCACAATAGGCTGATCGGTTTTAACGATGTCTCCTTCTTGAACATGCCATTGTACAATTTCAGCATCTGGCAACCCTTCTCCTAAATCAGGCAATTTAAATAACATCATTACTTTAAAACTCCAATACTTTATTTACTGTCACTAATATACGTTCTACACTGAGCATATAATTATCTTCATTACGATACAAAGGCATAATGGTATCATACCCTGTCACCCGCATCACAGGCGCTAGCAAAGACGTTAAGGCTTTTTCCGCAAGCTGAGCAGCAATTTCAGCTCCAACCCCACCGGTTCGGGCTGCCTCATGAATAATCACACAACGCCCAGTTTTAATAACGGACTCCAAAATAGTGTCTATATCTAAAGGTTTAATGGTTGCAACATCAATAACGTCTGCAGTTATACCCCGTTGCAGTAACTGATCCGCTACCATCAAGGTCTCAAGGCAACTCGCCCCCCACGTGACTAAGGTAATATTCTCACCTTCTCGTAATTTAAAACAAACATCTAAAGGGAGCGCTTCTCCATTATCAGGGACCCACTCTTTAACTTTGCGATAAATGCGCTTTGGCTCTAAAAATATCACGGGATCAGGATCTCTAATGGCTGCCAACAATAATCCATAGGCACGCGCAGGAGAAGAAGGGATCACCACCCTAATACCTGGAATATGAGCAAATAAGGCTTCTGTGCTTTCAGAATGATGCTCAGGGGCATGGATGCCTCCCCCAAAAGGAGCCCGAATAACCAAAGGACAACTTAAACGCCCAAGCGTACGATTACGCAATCTAGAGGCATGAGAGACAATTTGATCAAAAATAGCATAAATAAAACCCATAAACTGAATTTCGGCAACCGGCTTCATTCCTTGCGCTGACATGCCTATAGCTAATCCTGCAATCATATTTTCTGCTAAAGGTGTATCCAGAACTCTTTGATCTCCAAACCGGGCTTGTAGCCCCTCTGTTGCTCTAAAAACACCTCCATTGATTCCTATGTCTTCCCCCAAAAGAACCACAGAGTTATCTATATTTAATTCATAAGCTAAAGCTTGCGTTACCGCTTCTACTAAAGTAATAGGCCTTTTAGATTCTTCAAGCATTTTTAGCCCCTTTCTTTAATTCAAGCCACTGATCATGATAACTGCGAGGAAGTTGTGCATAAAGATGATCAAACATCGATTCGGGTGCACGCTTAGGTGTATTAGTATAATTTTTTACTGCTTGAGCAACTAAACCTTGTATTTCTTTGGTAAATTGCTGTTCTTGATCATCCCCCCACCATCCTTGTGCTTCTAAATAACGCCTAAAACGTATCATTGGGTCTAATTTCATGCCCGCTTCCAATTCTCCTACCGGTCGATACCGAGTGGCATCATCTGCCGTGGTATGATCACATAAACGATACGTTAAAGCTTCAATAACCGTTGCACCATGACCTGCTCGCGCTTTTTCTATGGCATTGGAGACAGACTCTTTTACGGCAATGAGATCATTTCCATCAATTTGAAGACAATCGATGCCTCCTGCAATTCCTTTTTGGGCCAAGGTCTGCGCTTTTGTTTGCATTGAACGAGGGGTTGAAATACCCCACTGATTATTGTTAATCACAAATACAACCGGTAAATTCCATACACCAGCCACATTAATAGCTTCATAAAAATCGCCCCGAGAGGTGCCCGCATCTCCCACCGTAGTGACCGCTACACGGGCTTCTTTTTTGAGTTTAAAAGCAGTGGCCACGCCTACTGCATGAAGATTTTGACTTGCAATGGGCACACAAATGGGAAAGTCATGTTTTGGAGTAAAGTCACTTCCCCGCTCATCTCCTCCCCAATAAAGCAAAATATGCTCCATGCTCACCCCACGCCAAAATTGTGCTCCATATTCTCTATAGTATGGGCATAAAACATCTTCTGGCTTCATAGCCGCGCCTATTCCCACACAAATCGCTTCTTGCCCTAAAGTAGAGGGATAAGTACCCAGTTTTCCGGTTCTTTGTAAGGCAATAGCTTTGGTATCAAAAATTCTGGTTTGCAGCATCATGCGATACAGCGCTATCATCAATGCTTTGTCTTGCACAAAGGCAGGAAGTGCTTGCTCAGGGATTCCTTGTGTATCTAAATAACGCAAAAAAGGGATCTCAAAATGAGCAATGGTTTTTAATATAGGGGGGGTAAAAGACACAGGATTTTCTCCTCAATAAATAATCTCCCATTCTAGCAAGCTCTGTTAAAATTCGCTACGAAGATTTTCGAAGATTTGAGGAAATAAAGAGGTTTTACTGATTTAATAGACAGCGGTTTAAATAACTTTAAAAAAAGCCTACTTAAAATAACAGAATGCTGTCAAACTAAGCAGGCTAAAAATAACAATATATTTTTAATTATTTTCTAGGTGCGCCAGGTGTTTCATGACGATCAGTACGATTATTGCCTGCTTTACGCGCTTTGTCTTGGCTTTGGCCAGGGTGGCCAGGATTGCCTTGCTCTATACCTGATTGGCCTGATTGACCTGGTTTACGAGGATCGCTGCCTTTATCTTTATTAAAATCTTGACCCATGATATTTCTCCTTCGAATAAAATAAATAAACTTCATTTGCTAGATTCATTTTATTGCGATTAAAAATAAACCTACAATACTGAGTTTAGGACAAAGCTCACAAAGATGAAAAATCTTTTGTACAACTGTACACTTTTGCAACACTAATTAATGTGCGCTAAAATCCCCTCTAATTCGTCCACATTATTATAGTGAATAACCAACATTCCATGGCCGCGTTGCCCATGACGAATCATCACACGCGATCCTAATTTATCTGTTAAATCTTCCATCAATCGAGCAATATTCGGATCCCTGATCTGCACTTCTCTTTGTTTTTTAGGTTCATCTTGTAATTTTTGAACCAGCCTCTCCGTTTCTCGCACCGATAATTTTCGACTCACCACGGTTTTAGCCATTTGCGACTGGATCCCACCTTTTAATCCTAATAAAGCACGAGCGTGCCCCATTTCAAGCTCACCATTATCTAATAACACTTGCACGTCTTCATTTAAAGTTAAAAGACGAATGAGATTGGTCACAAAACTTCTTGATTTACCTACTGCTT
This sequence comes from Coxiellaceae bacterium, assembly GCA_947478905.1. Lineage (GTDB taxonomy): Bacteria > Pseudomonadota > Gammaproteobacteria > Berkiellales > Berkiellaceae > CANJXG01. The sequence continues at coordinate 8,854 of CANJXG010000031.1, read as the reverse complement.
CTGAAACTTGAAGATGTGTTAAAGACATCTCATCGGCAAGCCTTTTTAAAGCTCTTGCTTCTTCTATAGGGTTTAAATTTTCTCTTTGAATATTTTCAACCAAGGCTATAGCCAAAGCAACTTGATCCGGAATTTCTTTAATAATGACCGGAATTTCAAAAAGACCGGCTAATTGCGCAGCTCTCCAACGTCTCTCGCCCGCTACAATTTCATATTCCCCTTTTTTATTTTTTTGACGCGCCACAATAGGTTGTAAAACGCCTTGCACTCGAATCGATTCGGCAAGCTGCTCTAGACCTTCATGCTTTATCGATAATCTAGGTTGAAAAGGCCCGGGTTGAAGTTGTTCAACACGCAGAATTTTTAACCCTCCAGGAAACTTTTCTTCTGCTAAGGGTTTATCTTGCTCTTCTTTTATTTGACTAGGCACATTGGTGCTTAAGGCTGAGGCTAAGAGCTCATTTAAGCCTTTACCTAATCCTCGTTGTTTTTTGATTGTTTTACTCATGAATATCAGCTTCCATTATCCGTATGTTTTGCACTGGTTCACTATTCTTCTTATCATGTCGCTTGAGCAATTCATTTGCTAAAGCTAAATAAGCACTCGCCCCCCTTGAGGTTCGTTCGTACAAACAAATCGGAAGACCATAACTGGGAGCCTCTGCCAATCTTACATTTCTAGGGATCACCGTTTGAAACACGGTATTACCAAAATGCTCAATCAACTGATTTGAGACTTCACTGGATAACCTATTTCGACCATCATATAACGTTCTCACAATTCCCAAGATATAAAGATCTGGATTCAAAGTAGATTGTAATTGAGTAATGGTATTGCACAAATCAGAGAGTCCCTCTAAAGCATAATACTCACACTGCATAGCAATAACTACTGCATGAGAGGCCACCAATGCATTTACAGTTAACATACTCAAAGAAGGAGGGCAATCTAACAAGATAAAATCATATTTATCTAACAAGGGCTCTAGAATTTTAGTTAGTATCTGCTCTTTATCTGTTTTCTTTAACAGAGCCACTTCCGCAGCCGTTAAATCGCTATTACTTGGGATAAGATCATAGCCTGCTGGTGTTTGAGCAATAAGTACTTGTTCTACAGTCGCCTCACCTTGTAACAAATCATTCATGGAGAACGCTAAGGCGCTCTTATCGATACCGCTGCCCATGGTTGCATTACCTTGAGCATCTAAATCTGCGAGCAATACTCGTTTACCTAAAACTGATAAAGAAGCAGCAACATTCACACATGTTGTTGTTTTCCCCACACCGCCCTTTTGATTCGCAAAGGCATATATCTTGCTCATTTTACTCACTCAATTACCCCTGATGGTTGCGCGCAACAATAATCAAATGTCTCGCCTGTGTTTGTTTGAAATTAATGATCTCTTCTATTTTATAATTGACCCCTATACCCTCTAATTCTTGAGAGTCAATTTTTCCTTTCATGGCTAAAAATCGTCCTTGAGGCGCCAACAAATGCTCTGTCAAGGATAACATCTTACCTAAAGGAGCAAAAGCTCTAGAAACAATTGTATGAAAAGGGGTTCTACTTTGGTAGATTTCTGAACGAATACACTGCAAGCTCACATTCTGCAAATGTAAAGTTTGCACCACGTGCTGTAAAAAAATTTGTTTTTTTAAGTTACTATCTAATAAGGTAAATTTTTTATCTTTGAGCGCTAAGCTTAAAGGGATCCCCGGTAAACCGGCCCCAGTTCCTACATCAAGAATATACTCTTGTGTTTTTTTTATATACGGCATAATACTTAGGCTATCGATAATATGTCGAGTAACCATTTCTAAAGGATCGCGAACAGCGGTTAAGTTAGTAACGCGGCCCCACTTTTCAATTAACTCAATATAAGTTTTAAGCGAGGCTATCAACTCGGTTAGCTCTTTGTCTGCTAGCTCTAGAAAATCAAGCTTCCTGACTTGATAGTCTAATAATTTTTCTAAACACATAAAGCGCCTCGTTTTAGAAAAATCAATAATAAGCTCACTGCAGCAGGCGTAACACCTGGTATTCTTGAAGCAACCCCTAATGTAGCAGGTTTATGATTTTTTAATTTTTCAACCACCTCTTTAGATAAACCTGAAATTGAGTCATAATCAAAATATTCAGGGATATCAAGTCCTTCTTGTAATTGCATTTTAGCAATCTCTATCGTTTGCTTTTGAATATATCCATCATATTTAGCTTGCACTTGAAGTTGATTTAAAACTTGATCCCATATTAAAGGCTCCAAATCAGGATTATGCAACTCTAATTCCCTTCTAAAGCTCAATACCTCAGATTCTAAACTAGGCAGCTCTATTAAATCATTAATTTCAACTTCAGGTCGGCGCAACAACGCCATCAAAGAAGCTTCTTTTGTTAAGCTTTGATTGGTTTTAGTAAAAAGGGATTGCGCATCGAGTGATGCTGCATGCACAAAAGTATGACTTAAAAAGTCTGTCATCTTTTTGATTAATTTTTCTTTATTTTGAAAAACAGTCCATCTTTGGCCATCTATTAAATTCATCTCTTTAGCATAAGGTGTTAATCTTAAATCCGCATTATCTTCACGCAATATTAAACGATACTCCGCACGCGAGCTAAACATTCTATAAGGCTCTAAAGTGCCGTGGGTAATTAAATCATCAATTAACACCCCAATATAAGCTTGTGAGCGCGCCAAAATAAAAGGTGGTTTTTGTTGTACTTTCAAAGCGGCATTAATACCCGCCATTAACCCTTGGGCCGCGGCTTCTTCATACCCTGTAGTACCATTAATTTGGCCAGCAAAAAACAACCCTGGTATGGCTTTGGTTTCTAGCGTTGCTTTTAATTCTTTGGGATCAAAAAAATCATATTCAATAGCATACCCTGGCCTGGTAATATGAGCCTGCTCAAAACCCACCATACTTTGCACAAATTTTAATTGATCTTCAAAAGCCAAACTCGTAGAAATCCCATTAGGATACACTTCAAAGGTAAATAAGCCTTCTGGCTCAATAAAGACTTGATGGGCGTTTTTATCCGAAAATCGAACAATTTTATCTTCAATGGAAGGGCAATACCGAGGCCCTACGCCTTCTATTTTGCCGGTATACAAAGGAGAGTGTTCTAATCCTTGACGTATCAATTCATGCGTGTGTTCATTAGTATGGGCAATATAACAATTGACTTGTTTAGGATGCATAGCCCGTGTACCCATAAAAGAAAATACAGGAGTGGGTGTGTCACCAGGCTGTGCTACTAATTTTGAATAATCTATGGTTTTACCATCAATTCTAGGAGGCGTTCCCGTTTTTAAACGAGCCACTTTTAACTTTTTAGATCGCAAGCTCTGCGCTAAACCTACAGAAGCCGCATCGCCTGCTCGCCCTCCTGAGAAGGAGGTTAAACCAATATGAAGTTGGCCCGCCAAAAAAGTGCCTACCGTTAAAATCACACAGGGCGCATAAAACAGGAGCCCTGTTTTAGTGATAACGCCTTTAACTTCATCTTGTTCAATAATTAAATCTTGAATTTCTTGTTGAAAAACACTCAATCCTTCTTGAGATTCAACAGCATTACGAATGGCCTGTTTATATAACTGCCTATCTGCTTGTGCTCTAGTAGCTTGAACTGCTGGGCCTTTTCTAGCATTTAATATTCTAAAATGAATCCCGGCCTCATCTGCAGCCTTTGCCATCACACCGCCTAAAGCATCAATTTCTTTTACTAGATGCCCTTTTCCTATGCCCCCAATGGCTGGATTACATGACATCATCCCTATAGTTTCAAATTGATGGGTGACCAATAAAACTTGACAACCCATTCTAGCAGCAGCCAAAGCGGCTTCTGTTCCGGCATGCCCCCCTCCAACAACAATAACATCAAACATTTTAGGATATTTCATAATATATTTTATAATTTACTTTCCTATACAAAAACTAGAAAAAATCTCACCCAACAAATCTTCGGTGGTAAACTCACCCGTTAAGGTTTCTAAAGCACTCGAAACTAGTCTCAATTCTTGCGCTAATAACTCTCCTGCTTTATAGCGCAATAACTGATCTTTTCCTGTCCATAAATGATGCTGAGCCGCTTCCAAAGCAACTAAATGTCTGCGCCTTGCAGAAAAAATACTAGAGCCTTCTTGTATTCCCATTTTCTTTTTTAAATGCTGTTTTAATAAATCAAGCCCTTGATTTTCAGTAACGGAAATATAAACGGTATTTTCTATAATGGCAGGACCTTGAGCATGCAAATCAATTTTATTCATAATATAGATAATTTTATTTTGATACGGCACTAAAAGTGCATCAATAGCGCTATTATCTACGGTTAGATTAGAGGCGTCTTGTAGATATAAAACAAGATCTGCACTCACCAATGCGCTCTGTGCTCTTTTTATACCTTCAATCTCCACTTCATCTTGTGCATCTCGAATCCCTGCAGTATCCATTACATACAAAGGAAAGCCATCTATATTTAAATGTGTTTTAATTATATCTCGTGTTGTGCCCGGAATGTGAGTAACAATCGCTAAATCTTTACCTGCTAATTTGTTAAACAGACTGGATTTTCCAACATTAGGTGCCCCTAAGATAACAACGGTTTTACCTTCTTGCAAAATACATCCCTGCTTAGCCTGCTCAAAAATAAGTTTAAGGGTTTTTTCAATGGCTTCTAGCTGCTCAATAATACGAGCATCACTAAGAAAATCAATTTCTTCTTCAGGAAAATCTAAGGCAGCCTCTACAAACACTCTTAATTGAACCACTTGTTTATTTAATGCATTAACCTGCACAGAAAACGCACCTTGTAAAGAGGCAAGTGCTCCTTTTTGAGCGGCCTCGCTAGAAGCATCAATCAAATCCGCAATGGCTTCAGCTTGAAGCAAATCTATTTTTCCATTCAAATAGGCCCGCAATGAAAATTCACCAGGCTCTGCTAATCTAGCCCCTAATTTTAATAAGATGGATAATAATGCATCTAAAACAAGCGGGCCCCCATGACCTTGAAATTCAACAACATCTTCTCCTGTAAAAGAATGTGGATTTGGAAAATATAGAACTAATCCTTTATCTATTATTTCTAGCGTATCGCTAAGACAGTCTAAAAAATCAGCATAATGTGCATAACGAGGAGTAGGTGAAAATCCTACTATTTTCTCAGCAAACGAACGCGCTAAACTTCCTGAAACCCGAACAATGCCCACCCCACCCCGGCCTGGCGGGGTGCATGGAGCAGCGATAGTATCGCCATTTAACACTTGAATGGGTTTCATTTTTTATCAATTTTATATTTTACTGATAGTTCCAGCTTTTTTAGCTTGATGCATAATCAAGCTTTGCTGGGCCATGGATAAAATATTGTTTACTACCCAATATAAAACCAAGCCCGCAGGGAAGGATAAAAACATCATGGTAAAGACGACCGGCACAAACAGCATGACTTTTGCTTGAACCGGATCCACAGGGGTAGGATTTAATTTTTGTTGTAACAACATCGTTGCGCCCATGATGATTGGCAAAATATAATAGGGGTCTTTGCTCGATAAATCTTGAATCCATAATATAAAGGGCGCCTGTCTAAGCTCTACACTTTCTAATAAAACATAATATAATGCAATAAAGACTGGTATTTGCACCAACATTGGCAAGCACCCCCCTAAAGGATTTACTTTTTCTTTGCGATACAAAGCCATCACTTCTTTACTCATCTTTTGTTTATCATCCCCACAACGGGCCTTTATAACCTCAAGCTGAGGTTGTACACGCTTTACATTCCCCATAGAACGATAACTACTGGCAGATAACTTATAAAATAGTACTTTGATAAACAGGGTCACTAAAATAACAGCAACCCCCCAATTCGCCACAAAATGATGAATGTATTTTAAAACGGTAAAAATAACCTGAGAGATAGGCCATAAAATACCATAATCTACGGTAAGCTCTAATCCTGGATGCACCGTTTTTAAAACGTCTGTTATTTCCGGACCAATAAAGAAGCGACCACCAACACTGCCTTGTTGTTTTGCAGGCACTACCATATCCGTTAGCGTTCCTATAGCATATTGGTTATTCGGATACGATTTTGTATAGTATTGATTGTTTTTGGTTTGATCCGGCACCCACGCTGATAAAAAATAATGCTCCAAAAATGCAGCCCAGCCTCCTTTAATATTTTGAGAGAAAGGTTCTTCATTCATCTTTTCAAAACTTATTTTTTTAAAGGGTTTATCAGGGGTGTATACCGCCCCGCCTTGATACATCTGAACCCCAATCATTCCGCTTGACGTTTTACCTGCATACGCTCTTTTTAATTGCCCGTATAATTTAGCTTTAAAAGGGACATCGGTGGGATTGTTAACTTTATAGTCTACATTTATTAAATAGGAATTAGGATGGAAAACAAACGTCTTTATAATATCGATGCCATCTTCATTTTTCCAGGTTAAATCAACGTTAAGCTGTTTTTGATCTTTGTCTAGATTATACACAGCTTGTGAACTATTATAGACTGCTTGAGCGTCTTGATTATCAGGTCCTTTTGGATTAATCAGACCACTTTGAGCAACATAATAACGTTCTTTTGACTCCTCTAATAAGCGATACCCTTCTAAAGGCGTATCCATTTTTTGGGGATATTTTTTTAATTGGGCTTTTACAATGTTTCCACCTTTTTTATCTATCCATAACTTATAAACATCGGTATTGACTTGGATTAAGCGATCAGCGGGGGTTGGTGCGGCAACGGTAGGAGGTGAAGCAGGATTTGTTGGGGCAATTTGATCAAAGGGCACATCCACACTACCCGTGGTAGCACTTGAAGATAATGCTTGAGTAATTGATTCAGGAGCAGGAGCCATCGCCGCTTGTTCTGCTTGCCAGGTAGTAAAGAGCACATACCCCAGTAAAGCTACACCAATCATTAGAAAAAATCGAATTTTTTGCGAATCTATCATTACATTACCTAAAATTACTTATCTAAAGCTGAATCTTTGCCCCCAGGATGAAAAGGATGACATTTTAATAGCCGTATCAGGCTTAGCCATCCTCCCTTAAGAACACCAAATTGATTGATGACATCAAGACTATATTGAGAGCAAGTTGGATCAAAGCGACAATAGCCCCCAAAAAAAGGACTCAGTAAAACTTGATACCCTCTTATTAATTTAAGGGCACACACTTGGGGGAAGATGCTAATATCAATTTTTGCCAATGTTGATTTAACTCCCCTAGTAAACTTGCATTTGTTTGCGATTGCGCGCTCTGTTTTGCTAAAACAATAACATCTATGTTCCCTATTTGAGCAGAACATTTACGAAAACTTTCTCTTATGAGACGACGCATTCGGTTTCTTACTACCGCATGCTTAAAACGACGTTTTGTAATGACTAACCCTAAACGAGAACACGATAGCTCATTTTTTTGAACAAAAAACATAAAAAATGGCGCTGTTATTTTTAAAGGGTTTTTAAAAACGTGCTGAAACTCTTTAGGCTTTAGCAAACGATGAAGCCTAGGATAGGGGTACAGCATGCGCATTTATTATTTCTTTGTGCCACCTGTAGGGGCTAATACTTTACGACCTTGACGACGACGACTGCTTAAGATCTTACGACCATCGGCTGTTTTCATACGTTTTCTAAATCCATGAGTACGGGCACGCGTTAATTGGCTTTTTCTTTGGAAAGTTCTTTTCATAACTTAGTCTCTGCTGGTTTGAAAGTTTATACATATCATTAGGGGATTAAATATAGGTTAGTCCAAGGAAAAAGTCAACCTATTAATAAATAGGAGAAAATAGCCAGTTGATTAAATCATTTTAGTCTTATTTAAAAGAAAAGTCTTTAATATATAAAATATATTTAAACTTAAAAAATAGTGATATTTATTATGTGCGTTTTTGTGTGTGTATAAAACTTTAATTTTGATTAAAATCAAAGAGATAAAGAGCTTTAAGGTCTGTGTAAAACTCGGGTTTTGGACCTGGGGTTTCCTGTGTGTAGTTTGTATTTTTTTAAATTTCGCCCTAAAGAGCGATCTTATCCCATTTTTACCCCCTGAATTGTAGAGGCAAAAACCTACTTTACCCACAGGATTTCAATTTGTTTATATTTTGAAAGGTTTAAAGCTTATGTTTTGAAAGACCCAACCTTATAAATATTAAATTAAATGAATATATATATTTGTGATAGCTGTTATAGGCGGATAGCTTTGTGGGTAAGTTTGTTTTTTCTTTTTTTAACAAGGGGTTATGTTCGTTTTTTTAACCGATAAGGGCTGTGAAAACTAAAAGAGCAAGATGTGGATAAAAGTCAAAAGCTCAACATTGGGGGTAAGTGTTGTTTTTATACAGGCTCAATCAAAGGTTTTAAGTATACTTATCCACAGGAATAGCTCTCCCCAGCGGTTTTGTTTTCTTGCTAGCTTTTGAGTGTTTAGGTTTTCTATAATAATAAATTTAAATATATATTTATAAATAATAATATTTATTATAGGCGGACAGCTTTGTGGGTAAGCTTGTTTTTGTTTTTAATAACAATAAGTTAAAAACTTTCTTTCAAGGCATAAGCCTTGTGAAAAAGGTTTATAAAAGATGTGGATAAGATCGTTGTTTTTTAAATTGAGGATAAATTTGAGTTTTATACAGGCATATTCAAGCAATAGCACCTCATTTATCCACAAGTTGTCCACTTTTTAATAAATTAAACTTTGGACAAAATGAACTTACCCCAAAAACTTAGTTAAGAGCTTAAATTTCTAAAAATCGACAAAATTTGTTCATCCAGTGTCTGCTATTATAGGTTTTTTACCTTTAATAACGACTGCATGACGTTTTCTTTTTAATTGCTTT
>CANJXG010000030.1 GCA_947478905.1 Coxiellaceae bacterium | reverse complement strand
TAAATGTAATTCCCCCTATTTTTCTTCCCTATATTAGGGAACTAATATCCCTACATTCATATCTAATTTTCGACTAATCGAAAATTTTATAGATTTTTATAAAAGGGAAAGAGGTTATGAACCTAATTAACGTCAAAGAGCAGGAATGGGAAGCAGCAGAGGCTTTTTTTCAGAATCAAAAGAATCAAGAAGCAGTAAAATTTAAAGCAAGAGACCAAGCAAGAGATAAAGCAGTGCACTCATTTATTCGAGTAGGTGATGAAATTTTCGCCATTGCAACTAAAAATGCTAATGGGCATTTATTAGGTGAAGGTGGATTTGGTAAAGTAAGAATGGTGCAATCTAAAAATGGTGACAATTTTGCTGTAAAAATTGAAGGTCGTGGCATTAGAGGAGAACATGATACTGAAACCAAAATAATGAAAATACTGAATTATCTAAAAGGAGAAGCTGTAAGAGAGTTCGGCTCTAATAAACTATTTAAAGGGAAAATCACTACACAAAAATTATATACCGTTACACAGCTTAGAGAAGGAGCTGAACTTACAAGCGAGATCTATTCAGATCTTGACCCAATGAGCAAAAAAAAATTAAAACCTGGAGAAAAATTAAGCATCGCCTTAAATGCCTGTAAAGCAGTGCAAGTTTTACACACTCGTAATATCATTCATGCAGATATTAAACCAGCAAATTTTATGGCAAATAGAAAAGGGGAAGAAATTCTGATTGAATCCATAGATTATGGAACGTCATTAATAGTGACTTCTCCTGCAACTGAAATAAAGTTTGATAGGATAAGGGGGACTGAGTGGTATATGGCTCCTGAAATCGAAAAGGGAATATACTCATATTCATCTGATATCTATGCGTTAGGGACAATGCTTAGTAGAGATTTATGGTTAAAAAATTCATCTGGTAACACTAACGTTATCGGAGACTTAGTTACAAAAATGAAGGGTCAAGACCCTAATAAACGACCAAAATTGGATGAGATAATCTCTCAACTTACCCTAGCCAAAGCAATTGAAAACATTAAAAATGCAGATGAACAATCTGCGCTTAGCACTATAAAAACTCTCTTAGAGCCAATGGGATCCGCCTATCAAAATTATTATGCAAATATCGCATTAGCCTTAATGAAAGAAAAAAAGAAGGAGAATCCGCCTCTTATTACTTACTTAAACAACGTAAAATCAGCATCTCTCTTCCTTCATCAATTCTCGTCTCTACTGTCTCAGGATAAGGATAATAAACATAATTCGTCTCTAGATAATCAAGAGGAGACAAAACCAGACAAAAAAACAGGCCCCCCACCTTAGAGCTACCCCTAAATTTAAGGTATTAATCAATAAAGAGGCACCCTGGGATCAATTTCGTGAGACCATGCAGTAATGCCTCCTGTTATATTACATACCTCTTCAAAACCTTCATTTTGCAATAAAAAAGTAGCCCTCGCACTGCGTCCTCCTGAATGACATAAAACGGCCAAAGGCTGTTTTTTATCTAATTCATTTAAGCGATGTGCAAGATCCCCTAAGGGAATATGAATCCCCTTTAAATTACAAAATTGATATTCATCAAGTTGGCGAACATCCAAAATTTGGATGTTCTCTCCTTGATCTAATTTGTGCTTTAATTCTTTTACTGAAATACTCTTAATATACTGATTTTCTTGCATTAAAATGCCTCTTTATTTACTGCTATTTCGTGTGCTACCATACGGCTCACCACACCATTTTTTAATAATTGGGTTAAAGACTGATCTAAAGTCTGCATCCCAATACTTTGATTGGTTTGTATCGTTGAAAACATTTGGGCCACTTTATTTTCTCTAATTAAATTACGAATTGCTGCATTACAAAGCATAATTTCATGCGCAGCCACGCGTCCACCATTCACTTTTTTTATTAAAGTCTGAGAAATAATCGCCTGTAATGACTCTGATAACATGCCTCGTATCATCTCTTTTTCTGTGCCTGGAAATACATCTATAATACGGTTAATACTTTTTGCTGCAGAACTAGTATGCAGGGTTGCAAATACTAAATGACCCGTTTCAGCCGCTGTAAGTGCTAAGCGAATAGTATCTAAATCTCGTAATTCTCCTACTAAAATAACATCTGGGTCTTCACGCAATGCAGAACGCAATGCTTCAGAAAACCCCAGAGTATGAGAATTTACTTCACGTTGATTAATTAAACTTTTTTTACAGTCATATACAAATTCTACCGGATCTTCGATAGTTAAAATATGATAATTTTTATTTTGATTAATATAATCAATCATCGCGGCTAACGTTGTACTTTTTCCAGATCCTGTTGGTCCAGTTACTAAAACTAACCCTCTAGCATAACTTGCAATATCTTTAAAAATAGCAGGGGTTTCTAATGCTTCTAAACTCAATACCTTTGCAGGAACCGTTCTAAAAACAGCGCCCGGACCTCTATTTTGATTAAAAGCATTGACCCTAAACCGAGCTAAATTAGGCACTTCAATAGAAAAATCAATTTCTAAAAATTCTTCAAAATCTTTACGCTGCTTATCATTCATTACATCATAGATTAAACCCTGTACGGCTTTAGCATCTAAGGCCGGTAAATCCAGTGGGCGCATCTCCCCATCTACCCGAATTAAAGGTGGCATCCCCGCTGACAAATGTAAGTCAGAAGCCTTATTTTTAAAGCTAAAACTTAACAATTCAATGATATCCATGTTTTATTATCCTCCTTATCTGGCTATTTTAAATCTATTCGTAATATATTATAATTGATTATGCAAAAAAGAATAATTGGCTTTCTCGGGGCAGGCAATATGGGGCAAAGCCTTATAAAAGGGTTACTCCTGAACCACTATCCACCAGAACTAGTATGGGTTTGTGATACTCACCAAGATAAGCTGAATAACTTATTAGTTTCTTATCCAAAAATTAATACCACGCAAGATATGCATGCTTTAGTTCACAACAGCGCTGTGCTGGTGCTTGCTCTTAAACCACAAGTACTACAATCGGTACTCACGGATTTAAAAACCGATCTTCAAAAATATGAGCCACTTTTAATGTCTATCGCTGCAGGAATACAAACTCAACAAATCCATCGTTGGGTCTCTCATTGCACATCGAATACTCTGGATATTATTCGAGCGATGCCCAATACTCCTGCTATGTTACAAGCAGGGATAACAGGGCTGTATGCCGATGCGAGTGTCTCGCAGGACAATAAAGAATTTGCTAATAAACTCTTCAATGCAGTAGGTCACACTATTTGGATTGAAGATGAAAATCTGATGGATGTCGTCACCGCGCTCTCTGGTTCGGGACCTGCTTACTTTTTTTATATCCTTGAAGCATTTATTGAAGGAGCAACGCAATTAGGGTTATCTCCTGAAACCGCTAAAAAATTAAGCACCTATACCATGTTAGGTGCTTCACAAATGGCTATACATTCTAATGATATCCACACCCTGAGGGAAAATGTTACCTCTAAAGGTGGCACCACACAAGCGGGGCTTGACACCTTTGATACCGGCCAATTAAAAGAGTGTCTAATACAAGCTCTCATCGCGGCAACTCAACGCGGAAAAGCATTAAGTAATGCTTACGATACAATATAATAACTTACATAAGGTGAACGCATCATGTCTTTTTTTACCCACGCACTCGAATTTTTACTTCGTACCTTATTTGATTTAGCTATTTTTAGCTTTATGTCTCGATTTATTTTACAACTCGTAAAAGCTGATTTATATAATCCTTTATCACAACTTGTATTTAAAATAAGTAATCCTTTTTTAATGCCGTTAAAAGGCTATATACCCTCCACTAAAAGAATAGATACCGCTTGTCTTTTGGTCATTACACTGTTAACGCTCTTAAAATTAACCAGCATTTTTTTAATTCAATTTCATCAACTTCCTCATATAGGAGGTTTGTTAGTATGGACCCTTGGTGATATTATAACCGCCATTGTATACTTTTTCTTTTTTGCCTTGCTTGCTCAAATACTTATCCATTGGATTAACCCACGACAAAGACACCCTCTCAATATATTATTAGAACAAATTACCGCCCCTTTAATGAAGCCTGTTAGACGCACACTCAAACCTATTGGGGGCTATGATCTTACTCCACTGCCTGTATTAATTAGTTTGCAACTCTTTATCATGATTATTGCTGCGCCACTCACACACATAGGATTAGCATTTGCTTTACGCCCTTAAAAAAAGGGAGTATACACGTCATAACATTAAAAACTCTGGTATAATCTTCTTTTTTGAAAGAGATAATGAACAATGAGGTCTTTTAACATTATGAAAATATTAAAAATCATTCTTTTAACTATGCTATGTTACACGCCTGGCACAAGCTCTCTTGCGCACTATAATAGATTTTCTGATGATATATCGGATATTGTGATCAAAGCCAATATGGAGAATAGAGTGTATGCGCCTATTAATGGATGTTTTAAATCACGAGATCATTTTGTAAAAACATTATTACCCCATGCTATTACTGCAGGTAAAACATTGGGTGTAGATCCTAAAGTTATTTTGGCACAAGCGGCCCTAGAAAGTAATTGGGGAAAATCGATACTCAGTCATAATATATTTTCTATTAAACATACATCGAAAAAAAGCGGAAATTCTATTACTGTAAAAGCAAAAGAATTTCAAAATGGCAAAGCACTGTATAAAAAAGAAAAATTTAGATCGTATAATACTTATGGTGAAGCTTTTGCAGATTATACTCGCATTATACAAAAAGCCCATTATAGAAAACATATGCAAAATCTTCGCACTCCTTCAGATTATGCTACGAGCTTGCAACGTGCTGGTTATGCAACTGATCCAAAATATGCTAAAAAAATAATGCAAAAATATCATGATCCTATTTTTCAAAAATCTATAAATAGTTATATACAAAACTAATTTAGTCTAAATTAAAAAATAAAGCAGAATCCAACATTAAAAGATATACTTAATGCTATGGAACTAATCAAATCAAAACAAACTGCTTTTACTTTAATGGAACTCATGATAGTGCTTGCTATCGTGGGTATCTTAGCCGCTATTGCTTATCCCTCGTATCAAGACAGAGTGATTGAAGCACGCCGTGCAGATGGCAAAAATGCCTTATTATATCTTGCGGCACTCATGGAACATTATTACACGGAAAACTATAGTTATACCGGAGCCACTCCAGCAGGCGTTGGAGGAGGCACGGTTTCTTCGGATGGAAATTATAATATTAGTATCTCGAATTTAACCGCAACGAGCTTTACGCTTTCTGCAACGCCTGTGCCAAATGGCCCTCAAGCTGCAGATACTGAATGCGGAACCCTTACCTTAACCAATTTAAATATCAAAGGCCCTAATCCCAGCGTCTGTTGGTAGTTTAAACAGAAAAGGACGATCCACAGCCACAGGTCGTTTGCGCATGGGGATTATCAATTGAAAAATGAGAGCCGTATAATCCTTCTTTAAAGTTCAGCCTCGCTCCAGATAAATAGGTCATACTTAAGGGATCAACCACTAATACAATTCCTTCGGTTTCAATCCTAATATCATCAGGCTGCTCTATTTCATCAAAAGTAAACCCATATTGAAATCCCGAACATCCCCCACCGGTGATATAAATTCGGAATTTTAAATTAAGATTCCCTTCTTTTTGAGTTAAATTTTTAACTCTTTTTGCAGCTGCTTCTGTTACCTGGATTTCAGGTGTAATATCGGATATATTATTCATTATATTTAATTTAGGATCAGTATTATCATTATGTATATTTTCTTATGGCTTAAAGCTTTGCACATTATTTTTTTTGTCACTTGGTTTGCCGGGCTCTTCTATTTACCAAGATTATTTGTATATCATGCCGAATTAGGGCCTATTTCGTTAGAAAATGAGCACCAAAAAATAAATCATATACGATTTTGTACCATGGAACATCGGCTTTTTTGGTTCATTATGACCCCTAGCGCACTCTTAACACTGATTGTTGGCCTTAGCTTAATTTTAAGTGCGCCTGCAGGGGCTTATCATCATGCCCTATGGCTACATGTTAAATTACTTTTAGTCGGCTTTTTATTATTTTATCACCATTTATGCGCGAAATATTTAAAATATTTTAAAAAGAACACAAACCAGAAGTCCGCGGTTTTTTTTCGCTGGTTTAATGAGTTTCCGAGCTTAATCTTAGTGTGCGTTGTTATTTTAGCCGTCGTTAAGCCTTTTTAATCTAAAAAGGCTTACGCTACTTCAACCATTTCAAAATCTGCTTTAATGGCGTCGCAATCTGGGCAGCGCCAATTAAGGGGAATATCGTCCCATCGCGTACCGGCTGCGATACCGCTGTCTGGATCACCCAATGCTTCATCATAAATATAACCACACAATAGACACATATACTTTTTCATGTCGAACACCTGACTAATTTTATTAAAAATAATAACCTTTTATTTTGGCGTTAAAATGAGAATGTTTAATCTTGCTATAATATTTTCTTGAAAATAACAGAATTTTTGCATTTTTT
Organism: Coxiellaceae bacterium; assembly: GCA_947478905.1. Lineage (GTDB taxonomy): Bacteria > Pseudomonadota > Gammaproteobacteria > Berkiellales > Berkiellaceae > CANJXG01. Next base: position 13,032 of record CANJXG010000030.1, on the reverse strand, counting down.
TTTCTACACTAAAAATGGAACATACAATCATTCACGCCATGGAGGCCTTTATTATGCGCACTTTTGACGAGTCTGTCAACCAATTAACTACGCTCATCAATGAATATATCACTGTACGTAATGTATTATTTACTAATAAATATTCTTACGACAATGATGCTTTTATTCGGCGTTATAATGTGCGTGAAATGGGATTTACTATATTTGCTGCTACTCAAGCTGCAAAAAAATGTACCAGTTATTATAAAGAAATTTACTTTGATTCTAAATTTAATACAGCACAAAGAAAAATTTTTACGGATCAGTTTGCTATTTTTCAATCACTCTCTAATAGAGATGGTATACTCAGTACGCTTCCCGCGCCACAGCTAGAACAAATAAGCGTCGGCTCTTTTTCTGGAAATGTTACTAAAACTGTACAACAACTCCATTTATTAGAAGAATTACTCAAAGGTTTTTTAAAAATGGGCGATGCTGCCCAAGGCAAATACCTACAATTAATTATCAGCTATACGCGCGCTAGTGGCATGGCCACTCCAAACGATGAATTAATTTTAGATATTGATGTGCTATTAACGCATCTTGGATTCGTAGGGCATATTGCAGAGCATGAAATCGGACACAGAGACTATGCGCAGTATTATGGCCAAAGTGGACCTGTTAATGTCACGAATCTTCCTTTTTATAGACCGTCGTTTATTACTGATAGCATGACTCAACCTCAGCGAAATGAAATTTTAGCAGATGTCTACTCAGCGATTGTTGCCTCTATTTTTGGTATTCCACTTGATGATCCCTTCAGTAGATTTATGAAGCAAGTTTCCGCTCCTACACCAAGCAATTTACATCCAGGAGGCACTCAACGCGCACTCCTTGCACAAGAAGTGGTTTCTTCGTTAACGCCCCTATTTAATAATAGAAGCAACATATGGTACCCATTTGCACAAGCAGTACGTGACATTGCGGGAATACAATTTGCAGATATCCCTAGTTTTGGAGATCTTGATAAGATTGCCGAACAGTATCCATTAAGTAAAATGCAACAAAAAGCTGCTTTAAAACAACAATTTCCAAATTTATCACGCCCCTCTAACCGAGGAGAATACCCGCCTATAGCACGCGTGGATAACGATACATTGTTTAAACTAGCCAATCCAACTTTAATCGCTTTTGGCACACCTTTAAACCTGGTGAGCGTTGAACAATTTCAAGAGACATACAAAAACATTAAAAATCAAAAACCTTTGTTAAAACCAGCATTTTTCAATTCGATCCCCAATGCTACTTTAATTCAATCATTCGGCTTACCAGACTCACCCGTTGTCACAGCAACTAGTGCCCCCTCTCAGACGCCCTCTCAGACACCCTCTCAGACACCTGCTAGGCCCCCCTCTCAAAAAAGTAAACAACACAAACTTTCAGGACTGCGTCTAGCGCATTCTAAACTAAAAGCTGCTACCGCAACACCAGTACAGCCATTGCTTTTTAGTCAAAATTCTCCGGCATACCTAGTACCTTTGCTGCCTTTGCCTATGTCCACTTTACCAAACACACAAGGATACTATCACGCACTACCGCCACAATCAGCCGCTATGGCACCCCCGTTAGCCTATGGCGCTCCTATTGTTACTAACTTCATGTTGGGTCGCGTAGCGTGGGCACTTTTTAAAAACACTACAAAAACTTTAACGAAAAAATGGAGTATCCCTCCACAATCCGTTGATTCTCGTAGTGCCCCCACGCAAAACGAGGATGCAGAAGAGACAGTTCGATACCTTAGGGCTTAGGGGGTTGTTAGGGCATAAGCCAAAAACGTTCTAAAAAGCGTAATATCTGGAAAAATGTTTCGGACATAGGCCTTTTCTGAAATTGAATATAAGGCTTTTGAATATAGAACCCCTGGCAACCCGCTATGCAGGTTGCCAGCATTCCTGTTAATATTCGATCATCGACTAAAACCATGTGCATTTTTTCTTTTATAAAATCTTTTTTTAATTGAAAAATTTTCTGCAATCCATCTGGATAAGGTTTTTTGCGAACTCCATCAATAAATCGAATCGCTGGAAAGCGCGCTGCAAAAAATTGAATACGCGCTGCTAAAGGTTTATTAGAAAATATAAAAATATTCTCGCCCCCTAATTCTAGTTGCATAGCTTCAAGCCATATTAGCACCGCTTCACAAGGTAATAATTCTCCATGTGAATTTAATACGCCATCAAAATCTAATACTAAAACCTGAATGCCTAAGTTTTTCAACTCACTTATAGTGATGTCCGTCACCCGATTAAATATTTTGTTATTATTTTTTAAAATATTTTTTAAACTGTCATAATAATAATAAGCATTAACAATAGTATAAAAATATCTCATAATTTCTCGTACTCTTAAATAAAAAAACAGGAACATTTATCTGATGGTTATAACAGAAACAATCGAAAAGCTGACAAAAGAGTTTGCCGACTCACTTGCGCCTATTTTTAAAATTGAAAATAAACAAGCGCAACTTCAAACATTATTAAGCAATTGGCTTAGCCAACTCAATCTAGTCACTAGAGAAGAATTTGATATTCAAACTAATGTTTTACTTAGAACCCGACTAAAATTAGAAAAACTTGAAGAAGAACTAAAAAAGCTTCAAGATAAGCTTCAAGATCGAGTGTAAACAATTATAATTATACGCATAAAATAAAAATAAATAACAATCAGACATAAGTATCTGAACTAAAGCACAAATAACTGTTACAATGATTTTATTTATTTTTGGATTTTTTTAAACAGTGAATAGTTTTCATTCTCTTTTAATCACCTTAGGTATTGCTGTATCAACGATTCTCATCCTGCGTCGCTTACAGTTGCCCCCTATTTTAGGTTACTTAATTACAGGAGCCCTCGTTGGCCCTTATACTTTTGGCTTGCTATCGTCCCATGAAGAATTAAAAACTTTAGCAGAATTTGGGGTGGTCTTTTTACTCTTTACAATTGGTTTGGAACTTTCATTACCCAAACTTATTTCTATGCGGCGCTCCCTTTTAGGTCTAGGGGGTATGCAAGTTATTTTATGTGTTGCCATTGCTGTTGGTATTGCTCATTATGCACAACTCAGTTGGCCTACTGCAATTACCATTGCAGGTGCATTAGCTTTATCCTCTACTGCCGTTGCTACTAAGTTACTAGTAGAACAAAATGAATTACACCAAGAACATGGTAAATTATGCTTAAGCATTTTATTATTTCAAGACTTAGCGGCTATTCCTTTTTTAATTATTGTTCCTTCTTTTGCAATCGATGCAGTTGGAGGAGAAGCCCTGACTGATACATTGCTGCGTGCTTTAGTGATTGGAACACTCGTTGTAGTTGCAATGTTAGCCATTGGTCGTTGGTTATTGCGTCCTATGTTTCATCATATTGCCAGTGCGCGTTCTACTGAACTTTTTATGCTTAGTACGTTACTCATTTTGTTAGTGTCTGCTTTTATTACAGAACATTTTGGCTTATCTTTAGCATTAGGTGCCTTTTTAGCTGGTGTGATGTTAGCTGAAACCGAATATGTGCACCAAGTTGAAGCTGATATTCTCCCCTTTAGAGATATTTTATTAGGATTATTCTTTATTACAGTCGGAATGATGCTCAATCCTCAAGTTTTAATAGATGATTGGCCTTGGGTTCTGGCGATTGTTTCAGGCATTATAATTGTTAAACTGGTGGTAATTAGTACCCTTGCAATGATTGCAGGTGCCGCTGCCAAACCTGCAGTACGGGCAGGTCTTATTTTAGCACAAGGGGGTGAATTTGGATTCGCTCTTCTTGCTATTGCTTATGATCGCGCAATCATTGATTCTCGCATCAATCAAATTATTATTGCTTCGATTATTGTGAGTATTGGGATTGCTCCGCTGTTAATTCGTAAAAATCGCATCTTAGCTAAAATCCTCACGGGATGGCACACACGCAATCATGATCCTGAGGATAATCAATCTATCGCTCCTAGCGATGAACATACTTATCGGGAGCATGTGATCATTTGTGGCTATGGTCGTGTAGGCCAGACATTAGCTCGATTTTTAGAACATGAAGGTATTCCTTTTGTAGGTTTAGATATCGATCCTCTACGTTTGCAAGAAGCAAGAGCTGCTTTTGAACCTGTTTTTTTTGGAAACCCAAGCGATGAGAATGTCTTAATCTCTGCTGGGGTGCACCGAGCAAAACTATTAGTTTTAGCTTTTAATGAAAATCCCGAATTAATACAAAAAATCTTACACAATGCTCGTCGCCTCAACAAAGACCTATCCATATTAGTACGTACAGATGATGATCGACATCTTGAACAATTACAAATGGCTGGCGCAACAGAGGTTATTCCTGAAAAATTAGAATCTAGTCTCATGCTCGTGACTCATATGCTTATTTTACTTGGGATCTCCCCTGATAAAGCACGTCAGCAAGTATGGGAAGTCAAAGAGAATCGATATAAGATGCTGCGCGGCTATTTCCCTGGACATCTAGATGCAATGCAGCAACACGCAGAGGAACAAGATAAACTCAGTCTGCATGCCGTTGAGCTCAGTGAAGGCGATTATGCGGTAGGCAAAACCCTTGAAGAATTTATTTCTCAAAAAATGGCAATTCAGCTTGCTTCTTTTTCTAGAAATGGATATAAATGTGAAAGCCCGGCACCGCATACCATTTTACAAGTAGGCGATATTTTAGTATTACTTGCCAAAGCAGATGAACACGAGATAGCCGAAGATCTCTTATTAAAAGGGTAGTTAACACTTAGTTATACGACAGGGAGTCATTATTAGTAAAGTAAATCTTAAAATTGCTGTAAGTTATTCACGTGCTACAGTTGGAATTCAAGCCCCCTTAGTGACAGTCGAAGCACATCTCTCAAATGGACTACCAGGTTTTTCCATTGTAGGGTTACCAGAAACGGCTGTAAAAGAAAGTAAAGATCGGGTTCGAAGTGCTATTTTAAATGCTGGATTTGAATTTCCTAGAAGACGTATTACCGTCAATTTAGCGCCTGCAGATCTTCCTAAAGAAGGAGGACGGTTTGATTTACCCATTGCTTTAAGCATATTAGGTGCTTCCAAACAAATTCCTGCAGAGGAATTACATCGCTATGAATTTGCCGGAGAATTAGCCCTGACTGGAGAATTACGCGCAGTACCAGGTATTTTGCCTATGGCAATTGGAACGAAATCTGCCAACAGAACCCTCATCCTTCCTAAAAAAAATGCCCAAGAAGCAAGTCTCATTACAGATGTTACTATCTTACCTGCTAATAGTCTGATGGAAGTGTGTCAACATCTTTGTAAGCAAACCCAACTCAATGCTTTAGCTCCCCACTGTATTACAGCAATGCCACCTAAAATCAATCTGGATCTTCTTGATGTACAAGGACAACACTTTGCCAAACGCGCTCTTAAATTAGCTGCAGGAGGGGGACATAGCTTATTAATGGTAGGGCCTCCTGGTTGTGGAAAAACCATGTTGGCCACTCGTCTGCCAGGAATTTTACCTTTATTGACTGAATCCGATGCTATTGAAGTTGCTGCATTATATTCTTTAACATCGGGTGGATTTCAAACCGAAAACTTTAGGATCAGGCCTTTTAGAAGCCCGCACCATACAGCCTCTAGTGTTGCCTTAGTTGGAGGGGGCCGACATCCAAAACCTGGTGAAATTTCATTAGCGCATAATGGCGTTTTATTTTTAGATGAACTACCAGAATATGAACGACGGGTCTTAGAAGCGCTCCGAGAGCCTCTTGAATCAGGTAAAGTCAATATCTCAAGAGCGTTACAACAAATTGAATTTCCAGCGCGTTTTCAATTAATTGCCGCTATGAATCCTTGTCCTTGTGGTCATTTAGGAGATACTCAAAAAGAATGTCGTTGCACTTTTGAACAAATTCATCGTTACCACCAAAAGCTCTCAGGGCCTTTTTTAGATCGCATCGATATTAATGTACAGGTCGCTAACTTGCCATTGAGTTTTCTCAATACTAGAGCACCGGCAGAGGGTGAAACCAGTGAAATCATTCGCATGCAAGTCACAGATCTGCAACACATGCAACTTGCAAGACAAGGAAAAATGAATAATCAATTAACCACCAAAGAAATTAATCAATATTGTCTTTTAAGTGAAGTGAATCAAAGCTGGTTAACGCAAGTCATGGAGAAGCTTAAAGTGTCAGCAAGGGCTTACCACCGCCTCTTACGAGTAGCCAGAACGATTGCAGATTTTGCAAGCTCTGCAATGATTGAAAAAACACATTTAACAGAAGCTCTAACTTATAGAAAGGCACCCCTTACTTATAAACAAAAAAGCAAAGAGCCTGCATAAAGATGACCTATTTAGGAAGCATATATTCAATAGCAGCTTTGAGCTCTTCATCTGTGCAAGACATACAGGTCCCCTTGGGAGGCATGCCGCCTTTACCTTTAATAGCTGAGGCCAATAATGCGGAGATCCCTACTCTCATACGAGCTTTCCATTCTGCGGCTTTAAATTTAGGAGCACCTGCAATCCCTGCAGCATGGCATACTTTACAAGAAATTTCATAACGGTTTTTACCTACCTCCCCGGGCGCAATAGAGGCAGTTTGAACCACTGCGGGCGCACCATCTATAGTCACTTGGCCTACTGGTTTAAGACGTTCGGCAATCGCTTTAGCAGTATTAGACTCTGTAATTTCTCCAAACCAAGCTGCATGACTTAAATTGGTTAAAAGCATCAATAAAGCGCCAATAAACACTATAAAAAATTTGGGTATTATTCTCATGTGGGGCATTTTCAGTCAATCCATTATTATAAACTCACGCTAATATTCGAAAATAATACCAGATTTTTGTAGATAGACGAAATACCGGAAAACCGGTATGATAATGCCTTATGCGCCCGTAGCTCAGTTGGATAGAGTATTGGCCTCCGAAGCCAAGGGTCACAGGTTCGACTCCTGTCGGGCGCACCATCCATCCATTAGCGACGACCACCGCCCCCATGTCCACCCCCAAAACCGCCCCCATGTCCTCCCCCAAAACCACCTCCAAAACCACCGCCGCCATGATATCCACCGCCGCCATGATATCCACCGCCGCCATGATATCCACCGCCGCCATAATAACCATTATGGTATCCGCCGTGCCCACCATAATAGCCGCCACCATCATATCCATAAAAGAGGCCAACTGAAGGGGTACTATCATAATCAGACTCATTATCAGACTCATTATCAGACTCGTCAGGCTCTACATAAGTAACTGAATCTTGATTATCATTCTCTTCATCTTCATCATTGGCTTGCACCTCTGCTGAGGCATCATTATTTGAATATGCATGAACCATAGTACATGGTAGAGTACATAAGCTCACACTCATTAAGGTTGATAGAATATATTTTTTCATGACATGTACCTCTTTAATGTTTAATTAATGATGATGCCCACCACAACGGCCATCACAAAGCCCATCGCCAAATTCGCGACCAGAATATCCACCATACTCACGATACCCACGATACCCACCATCGTATGGATAGAAAAACCCAATAGAACTATCATTAATATCGTCAAACTCATTTCCATAATCATACGGAAAATCATAAGGAACATAATAATTTACGTTCTCACCCTCATCTTCATCCTCATAATTAGACGCTACACTCCCTAAAAACTCATTCAGAATAATATTACGGTTTGCAAAATAACGACTTGTATAGTCTCTTAGATGGGGAGGGATGTCTTCAATATAGACTCGCTTCCATCCTAATGATTTCGAAAGAGCGGCCATATATTGAATCGTCTGTTTATTATAGGTATCGGCCATAATTAAATGATTTGAATAATACCGAAAACGAACGCCCCCATGATATTTAACTACTCCCTCTTTAGCATAAGCAGCAGCTTCTAGAGGATGTGATAGAAATAATACTGTACATAAACAAATACTCGCTATGGTCGATAATACAGTCATATATTGTTTCATGACATCCATCCCTCCTGGTTGTGCTTATGATTAACGGTGATGTCCGCCGCCATGATGTCCCCCACCATGATGTCTATTTTGGTGATTGCCATTATGATGACCGCCATGCTTTTCATGACGGTTTTCGTGACGATTTTCATGACGGTTTTCGTGACGGTTTTCGTGACCATAGAAACGATTTAAAGTGTGATCAGGATTTACGTTCACTCCAAAATAATTTACTCCAACACCATACCCTACAAAATAGCTATTTGCATATTCTCTATACTCAAGAGGCACTTGAACATACACATCATCCCAACCTAAATCTCTAGCCAAACCAGCAATGTCATGAATCACATCTTTGTTATAAGAATCAGCAACAATCACGTGATTAGGATAATAACGTAACCGCGTTCCGCCATAATTTTTCACTGTTCCACCTGTAGCAACATAAGCAAGTTGTAATGGCTCTACAGTTGGAGAGGATACTTGTATATCGGATGCTAATAATATCGGGGCATACATACTAAGACCAATAACAGTTGAGACTAAAATCGAATGATGTGTTTGCATAATTGACTACTCCTAACGATTAACTACTATTCAAGTTCAAGTATAGAACATTCACAAACATACGAAACATTATTTTTCTATATCTTAACATCCACAAGTACTGAAACCAATAACAGTGCATACTAAAACAACATTATGGGTTTTCATAATGATTCGTAATAGAACACTTAAAAAAATTCTGGAGCGTATTTACGAGTAATGTAGAGCAGCTACACCGCTTGGCATTTTATAAATCCTTGTTGTTGCTGATAACTTGCAATAATATTACTATGTTGACGTAGCCAACGTTCTTGTACTTTATAATCTGGCATATGTTTTTGAACCAAAGCCCAAAAATATCGTCCATGATTACGATAAAATAAATGACAGCATTCATGTAAAACAACGTACTCTAATACCCTTAAAGGCGCAACCATCAGTATCCAATTAATATAGATTTGATCATGAATACCACAACTCCCCCATCGCCGACGTTGCGTTTTAAGATAGACCCCACTGGGTTTTTTGCCCAATAGCTGACTATATTTTTCAACACTATTGCGAACCTCTAATCTAAATTTTTCTCTTAAACTCGGTTCTATTGGAGGCAATACCAAAAGAGAAGCCTGAGGGTCAAAAGCAGGATGCTTTGTCGTTTGTTTAAGTAACCATCGCTTATTTTGAAATAAAAAATGAATAATGTCATAATTCGCTAATGTATAGGGTGCAACAATATGAATACCAGAAAAACGATATTCTAGACGCAAACGTTTGACTTTAGCACTACGCCTTAAAAAATAAAGAAGTATTTTTCCATCTAATGTAATTATAGGCATAACAAAGTTATCCTTTTCATGTTAAAATCAAAATATATGTCCACTTTATTATTAAACTCTTTAAATATATCTCGCCCATTTTTAAAATGGCCTGGCGGCAAAGCCAGGATCCTAAAATTTTTAACGCCCCATCTTGTCACTAATCAGATATTAGTAGAGCCCTTTGTAGGGGCTGGAAGCGTGTTTTTAAATACCCCTTTTGAAAAATACATTTTAAATGATGTAAATCCAGATTTAATCAATTTATTTAATCTCATTAAAACAAAAGAACAAACCTTTATTCAAGCAGCACAAAAATTGTTTAGCCCAAAAACTAATTCTGCTGAATATTATTATCAACTGCGATCGCAATTCAATGTATCCACTTCTATTTTTGATCGGGCCATTTTATTTTTATATCTTAATAAACACGGGTATAACGGATTATGTCGCTATAATTCTAAAGGCGGTTATAATGTGCCGTTTGGATCGTATAAAACAGTTTCATTTCCTGAAAATGAAATACGCGCGTTTGCTCAAAAAAGCGAATCCGCACAGTTTAGTCAGCTCTCTTTTGAAGTCTTTTTCGAATGGCTTAATAATAACTATCCAGCAAAAAAGCTTACCATTTATTGTGATCCTCCCTATGCACCCTTAAGTGTAACGGCTAATTTTACAGGGTATGCCTGTCAAAAATTCACATTAGAAAATCAACAACGCTTAGCAGACTTAGCATTGAAAATGAGTAAAAGAGGATCCAAAGTGATTATCAGCAATCATGATACCGATTTTACTCGAACACTTTATAAAAAAGCAAAAATTATCCCGCTTCAAGTACAACGCGGGATCAGCTGCAAATCAGCCTCTCGAAAAAAAGTAAATGAACTTTTAGCTATTTACAGCCTCTGAATTTTTATTAGTATTTTTTAAATTTTTCGTTTCAAGCTTATCTTTTGCAATTAAATAATTAAGTACAGGAAAAATATTTTCCTGGCTGCCTGCCATCAATGCCATCGTTAAATACATTTTATTTTTTCCTTGAATAACAAAGGTAGGTATAGTGTTCACCATATACGCTAACTGATAATCGGTAGTCACATTAAAAGAATCTAATCTTTCTAAAAAAACTTTTGGTGCTTCTTCTTTTTTTAATAGTTTTTTTTGAATAAAAAAAGCTTGTAATGCTTTCAGATCATGTCCAATCTCCGGGTTTTTCTGAACCACTTCAATAAAATCACCATGCAATTGCTGCTTATTTTTAATATGATTTTTATCTGCCAAAGCTTCAATTGCGTAATACAATTTAGCGAAAATAACCCAATTCTCATTAAAAATAACCGGAATACGTATAAAATTGACCTCTTTTGGTTTAGTTTTCAACCACGCTTGCAACATGGGATCAATATTTGCACATCCAGGACAAGGATAATTAAAAAATTCAATTACTTGTATTTTTCCTTCACTTTTTTTCATTATATCTTTAACGATAGGCCTTTCCGGTATTCCCGTACCGGCAGTCACAAAAGGATCTATAGGAAAATGACCGTTATCAGGCAACTCAGGTAAAATATCAGATTCTACTGTTTTAGGTTCTTTTAGGGAGGTTTCTTTTTCTACACTCTTTTGTAAAGAAGTAGAAATAGGATCTGTTACATTCAGCTTTTGAGGTTGCATTTTAGCTATATCTTGCGTTACAATCCATGCTTTTTCTGCTTTATCTTTTTTTTGATCTTCTTTAGAGCAGCTGGTACTCACCCCTAAAAGACTAAACAGCATGTTCATAATTAAAAACATTCTAAAAAGTTTTTTTATAGTCACCATGTTGTTTTTAATCTCCTAATGTAACCCTTCCATATACTGGCTCACCGCAATCATTTCTTCATCGCTCATGCGCTTAGCAATATCTTGCATAATACCATTAATATCATTACGACGTTTTTTATCTCTAAAAGCTTTCAATTGTATTTGCGTATACTCTGCATGCTGACCGCTTACTTTTGGATATTTAGCTAAAATATTACCAGCACCCTTAGGCCCATGACACGCCGTACAAGCTGAAACCCCAGTGATAGGATTACCGCCTCGATAGATTTTTTCGCCTAATTTTACATAATTTGCCAAAGCCTTGCCTGGCGCTGGTTTTTGGCTCTCAAAATAAGTGGCCAAATCTTGCATATCTTGATCGCTTAAATTAGCAACCATCCCTATCATTTGAGGATCATACCGCGGCCCAGTTTCCCCTAACTTATATTCTTTTAGCTGTTTAACTAAATAAGCTTGATATTGGCCTGCTAATTTAGGCCACATAGGCACAGTACTATTCCCATCTAGATTATGGCAAGCAACACAAGGTGCTGATTTTTGTTTCCCAGCCTCAATATTCCCTACTGCTAATGCAAAATTAGCCCAAAAACAGCACAAAAATAACGATATTCTCATCCAATATGAACAATTCGAGCTCAATCTCATTCTGGGTTCTCTTTCTAACAAAGCGAGTATTTTTTAATAAACTGAAATCATTTTATGTCAAATCCCTATCTACCACAATCGTTAAAAATCATTTTTTGTATTCCCCCCCACAAAATGTTATGATCCCTCTTAAAGTAATCAAGGCATTTAAATGATCGAACCAATTTCTCCTATTAATTTTAATAATACAGCTTTTCTACAAAGTGCTTCCTCCTTAAAAAGTAGTCCTCCTGATTTTGGGATAGAAATTGCTTTTGTTGGACGCTCGAATGCGGGAAAATCAAGTGCTATCAATGCGATTGTCAATCAAAAAGCACTAGCACGTACAAGTAAATTACCTGGCAGAACTCAGTTAATCAACTATTTCCAGATTGAAGTCAATCATCCAGAGCGAAGACTTGTTGATTTACCAGGCTATGGATTTGCTAAAATCCCAGATAGTATTCGTAAACAAATTGAAAACATGTTGAGTACCTATTTAAGTAAAAGACAATGCTTACGGGGTCTCATTTTATTAATGGACATTCGACGGGAACTGGGCGAGCTTGATAGCGATCTCATCGACTTTGCCCACCAAGTGAATCAACCAGTCCATATTCTGCTGACTAAAAGCGATAAGCTAGCCAAAGGCGCTGCCAATAGTGCACTTTTGAAATTACGGGAAAAATTAAAAAAGCATCCTGGCTCCATCACCGCGCAAACTTTTTCTGCGCTTAATAAAAATGGTCTACTTGAAGTACAAGCACAATTAACTGCTTGGCTCACGAGCAGCAATTCCCGCTCAACCCAGGAAGAGACTTAAATAAGGACCAACAATTGATAAAACCGGAAAAGTGTATTTTTATGTTTTTAGGGCCTTTTAGCTTTGATTTTATCGAATTTTGATGGGGTTTGACCTTGACCGGAAATATCTGAATCTGGACTCACAGAATTTACATCCGCCTTACATTGTTTCAGAGCTGCTACAACGGGTAAATGGCCATTTTTAACGGCAAGCATTAATGCCATAGTGCTATCTTTCTTCGCATGATTCACATCTGCCTTCTCGCCTGAAAGAACGCTCCAAAATAGCGCATGATCGAATGGCACTGAAATAAGAAAATAGTTCTGATTTTTTCATATTTATAGAGCAAGATAAGTGTGTCGACTTGTCAGTTTGATTCGATCTAACGTAGGGGCCGGTCACCGTGCCGGCCCAGTATAGATATGGACATTATTCTGTTAT
>CANJXG010000029.1 GCA_947478905.1 Coxiellaceae bacterium | reverse complement strand
AATAGAGGTCAGCATAGGTTGGAGTGTCCTTATTTTAGTTGCGGTCAGCACCAAAAAAAGAACTATTTTAACCTATGCTTTCTAAATTACAGAGTAATTACACCTCGTATTTGTTATTCAACAAACTATTTTTTGTCCAAAGTTTAAAAAATTTAAAAACATCAATTTAGAGGCTGAACTCTACACGATTTGAAGACGAAAAGCAATACTTTAATACTGACATACCTTAATACTGTAATGGCCTAGCATTAAGGTATTGATATAACAGATTGATTAGGTTAACATTTTCTGACAAATGTAAAATAAAGGAGCAGGAAAAATACCAAGCCCTAAAGCGGCCAACCCATTGATAGATAAAGCAATACGCGCATCCAACGGCGTATCGCTCAAAGTCGCTCCTTCGTGTTCGCTATCTGGCATATCAAAATACATGACTTTAATAACGCGTAAATAATAATAGGCGCCAATAACTGAAAATAGTACAGCAAAGGCGGCAACCCACGTTAAGTTAATCTCTACTAACGATTTTAAAATGATAAATTTAGCATAAAACCCTACTGTGGGCGGAATGCCGGCAAAAGAAAACATAAAAATCATCATTAAAAATGCAATCCAAGGATTCCGCCTTGCTAATCCTTTAAAATCATTAATATTTTCTGCTTCAAAGTGAAGAGGACTCAGTAATACTATCGTGGCGAACGCCCCTAAAGTCAGTAGCGCATACACTAACACATAAAAAGTGACTGCACTATAACCATCTGAAGCACCCGTGGCTAATCCAAGTAAAATAAACCCCACATGCCCGATAGTAGAATATCCTAGCATACGCTTGAGATTGGTTTGCGCTATAGCAATAATATTGCCCACTGCTAACGATAAAAGAGCCAGGATAATAAAAAACGTTCCAAATACTTGTGAGAGATCGGGTAAAGTATCGGCTAATAATCGGTAGGCTAAAGCAAAAGCAGCTACTTTTGGTGCACTACTAATTAACATCGTGACACTGCTTGCTGCACCCTCATATACATCGGGTACCCACATATGAAAAGGAACCGCACCAAATTTGAAGCTAATACCTACCACAATAAAGACTACGCTTAATAAATATAAACCAAGCGCGGCACCTTGCGCAGTCCAAATTTGTATTGCAATATCAGATAAAATTAAACTCCCTGTTAAACCATATAACAACGATAAGCCATAGAGTAATAAACCCGATGCAAGCGAACCCATTATAAAGTATTTCATGCCTGCTTCTACGCTTAAAGCAGATTCTCTATTTAATGCTACCAGTGTATATAATGGTAAAGATAATAATTCTAAGCCTAAATAAATCATTAACAAACTATTAGCAGAAGCTAAACATAACATACCCAAAGTAGAAAATAAAATTAAAATCTGATATTCACCCATGGCTATTTTACGAATATTGACATAGACCCGGCTATATAACATAACGAACAATATGATTATTAATATAATTATTTTAATAATCTGGGAAAAATAATCTACCATAAATTGATTAGAAAACACACTAACATAAGATGCTTCCGGCAAATAATGATTCGCTACAAACCAACATAAACAGGCTGTTATTATTAAACTAATCTGAATCGCAGTATAGGAAATCATTTTAAAGCGGGCACTTAAAAATAAATCCATTATTAAAATAATGCAACTCATCGAGAGTAAAAAAATCTCTGGGGCCACCATCCATAACTCTTGCATTATAGATACGCTATTCATAGAGCTGTCCTCGAAATTTGTTGTAGCAATACATTCACACTAGTATGGGTCATCTCTAATAATGGCTCAGGCCAACACCCTAATAATAAAACCAATCCCGCTAAAATAGCTAAGTAGAGTAACTCCCGGCGATTAATATCTTCTAGTGCCGCTACCTGTGTGTTTTTAATCTCCCCAAAAATAACACGTTTGACCATCCATAAAGAATAACTCGCGCCTAAAATTAAGGTGCTCGCTGCCATAAAAGCAACCCAAAAATTTAATTTAAAAGCAGACAAAATGATTAAAAACTCTCCTACAAAGCCAGAGGTACCCGGTAAGCCTGCATTTGCTAAGGCAAAAAATATAAACAAACTACCAAAGACGGGCATTGTATTTAATACGCCACCATAATCTGCAATCTCTCTAGAATGCATCCGATCATATAATATTCCCACACATAAAAATAAAGCACCAGAAATAAATCCATGAGAAATCATTTGAACATACGCACCCTCAATACCCATTGCCGCAGTATTGATAACATTACTATGCGTAGCTTCTAATAAACCAAAGCTCATAAAAATACCCAAAGTCACAAATCCCATATGGGCTACCGAAGAATAGGCAATTAACTTTTTCATATCTTTTTGTGCAATCGCAACAAACCCAATGTAAACAATGGCAATCAAGGATAATGCGATCATAAAAGGTGCAAACACACGAGAAGCATCCGGCACAATGGGGAGTACAAACCGTAAGAAACTATATCCCCCCATTTTCAGTAAAATGGCCGCTAATATCACCGAGCCCCCGGTTGGCGCTTGCGTGTGGGCATCGGGCAACCAAGTATGAATAGGAAACATCGGAATTTTAACTGCAAAAGCAAGAAAAAATGCGATAAAGATCCATTGTTGTTCGGCTAAACTTAAAGGGAATTTTTGCAAAATATCAATTGAGAAAGAACCCACCGAAAAATGCAGATAAATTAAAGCAATGAGTAAAAAAATGGAGCCTAAGAAAGTATATAAAAAAAACTTAATAGTGGCATACACTCTATCGACCCCACCCCATATCCCAATAATTAAAAACATGGGGATCAACATGCCTTCCCAAAAAATATAAAATAAAATAGCATCGGTTGCCGCAAAAACGCCACACATAAGCCCTTGCATAATTAAAAAAGCCGACAGATACTGGGTCGGTCTATCTTGAATTACTTTCCAAGCCGATACAATCACCAGCGGAGTAAAAAAACAAACTAACAAAATTAAAGGAACTGAGAACCCATCCACCCCTAATGCATACTGAATATCAAGCGCCGGCACCCAATTTGCTTTTTCTATAAATTGATATCCTACTTGATGGGTATCAAATCCCGTATACAATGGAATACAAAATGCCAAAGCAATTAAAGAAATAATGAGCGCACTATTTTTTGCTTGTAGGGTATTTTTAGACGTGCCATCCCCAAGCATAAAAATCGAAATACCCCCTAATATAGGCAACCATATTAAGATACTTAGAATTGGGAACATATCGCCTCTTTTTATATCAGTCTAAATTAAAATAAAATGAACCATAACAATACAAGAAAACCCATTATCATGGCAAAAACATAGTGATATAAGTAACCAGACTGTATACCTCGAACATAGTGAGCAAACCTACCAATGCTGCCTGCTAATCCATTGACTAAGGTACCATCAATTATTTTTTTATCGCCAATATCAGAAAAAAACCAAGCTACTTCTTTAGTCCCCTTGACTAGAACGGATTGATTAAATGCATCAAAACCGTATTTATGAATCAATATTCTGTAAATAGGCTGAATATAGTGCACTATGGCCGCAGGTAATGTAGGAAATTGAATATATCCAACCCAAGCACATACAAAACCCGCCACCAAAAACCAAAATGGCAGCGAAGTCAAAACATGCACATGAAAAGAAAATACACTTTTATGAGGAGGTAAAATCAAAATGGCATTGCCAAAAAAATCATTAGATAAGGGCCCAATAAATACGGCACCGGCCACAATAGAAGGCACTGCTAAGGCAATTAAAGGACCCCATATTACCGCAGAAGGCTCATGTACATGCGATTGCGTGTGCTCATCCATACGGCTTGTACCATGAAATACTAAAAATAATAATCTAAAAGAATATAAAGCAGTTATAAACACCCCTGTTAATACACAAAAATACGCAAAAGGAGCTGCAGGCAAGGTACTCGCCTTAACCGCTTCAATAATTAAGTCTTTAGAATAATACCCTGAAAATAACGGAAACCCGATAATCGCTAAAGTGCCTATTACCATACATACATAAGTAATAGGCAAATAGCGTCGAAGGCCGCCCATTTTACGAATATCTTGCTCATGATGCATAGCTACTATTACAGAGCCTGCCCCTAAAAAAAGCAAAGCTTTAAAAAAAGCATGTGTCATTAAATGAAAAATGGCAATTCCATACGCTGAGCTGGCTGCAGCAGTCATCATATATCCTAATTGAGATAAGGTAGAATAAGCAATAATTCGCTTAATATCATGACTCACGATCGCAATAAATCCCATAAAAAAGGCAGTAATCGAGCCTATAATCAAAATAAAATTCAGTGCAACCGGCGCATATTCAAATAAAGGGGAAAACCGTGCTAACATAAACACGCCCGCGGTTACCATAGTAGCGGCGTGAATCAGTGCTGAAATAGGGGTTGGACCTTCCATAGAATCAGGCAACCAAACATGTAAGGGCACTTGAGCAGATTTACCCATCGCACCAATAAATAATACAATACAAGTTAATGTAATAGCGGGAACACTTATAGTATTACTTAAATAAATACTGGGAGTTTTCTCGACAACAGAAGGAATTAATTGAAAAATAGTGGCATAATCTAAGGTATTAAATAAAAATAAAAGGCCCCCAAGGCCTAATAAAAACCCAAAATCCCCTACGCGATTCACTAAAAAAGCTTTTAGATTTGCGCTTATAGCCGATTCTCGCTTATACCAAAAGCCTATCAACAAATAAGACATTAACCCTACAGCTTCCCAACCAAAAAATAATTGTAAACCATTATTGGCCATAACCAGCATAAGCATTGAAAAGGTAAAAAGGGAGATATAACTAAAAAAACGCTGATACCCCGGATCTTCTTTCATATAGCCCACGGTGTAAATATGAACCATCCAAGAAACTAAAGTAACAATCACCATCATTAAGGCAGAGAGCCTATCTATCATAAAACCAATATTAAAGCTGAGAGTACCCGTGGTGCCCCAACGATATAGATTGATATTAAAACCTTGAGGATATAAATCGCTTGAAACGATTTGTTTAAAAATGATCATGGACAATATAAAAGAGCACCCTACTCCAATAATAGCTAACCAATGGGTAGCCCTTCTGCCAAGGGATTTGCCAAAAAATCCAGCGCCAATGGAGGCTAGTAAAGGCGCTAATACCACCCCTAAACATTCTGATAATATGAGATTGTCCATCATTTCAGTGTTTAACCTTTTTAACCCTTCAATAAATTTAAATTTTCTATATTAATAGTGTGCCGTTTACGAAGTAACACTACTAAAATAGCTAAACCAATAGCCGCTTCGGCTGCTGCAACGGTCAAAATAAAAAACACAAATATCTGGCCATTCATATTATCCAAATAGCGAGAAAAAGCAATAAAGTTGGTATTCACGGCAAGTAAAATAAGCTCTAAGCACATTAATAATACAATTAAATTATTACGATTAATAAAAAGACCTGCCATGCCAAGTGAAAACAAAATACCAGCTAATCCTAAATAATGGTTCAACGAAATCTCTAGAGCTACCATAAAGTGCTATTTCCCCATGTCTTTAATAACGGTTAAACGATCAGCCTTGCAAACCTGAACTTGCTTATTAATATTTTGTAAAAGGCTGCGTCGCCCTTTAAAGGCAAGGGCTATGGCTGCTATCATAGCCACTAACAAAATAACCCCTGCCATTTCAAATGGAAAAACATACTCTGTATATAAAATAGTGCCTAATGCTTTAATATTACTGTAGTCCTGTGGGGCTTTTACTAAAGGTGGATAAATATCTAAAAACTCAAACGCGCTTAAAGAACGTCTTAACATCCAAATCATGATCCCAAATAGGCCTGCCCCCAAAAATAGTTGCTTACCTAATGATTTTTTTAATGCAGGAGCTTCAATATCAAGCATCATTACCACAAATAAAAATAAAACCATCACGGCACCTACATACACCAAAACAAGGGCCATTGCTAAAAATTCAGCTTCTAATAACATCCAAATACCCGCCATGGATATAAATACTAATACCATAGATAAAACCGCACGCACTGGGTTCTGGGAGAGGATCATTATAATACTTGAAAAAATAGCGAACGCTGAAAAAATATAAAAAAGCATGTTTATCTAAACTCCGAATCTTCTTCTCGCGCTTTTGCAATTTGAGCTTCATAATGATCTCCAATTGCTAATAGTTTTTCTTTATCTAAAATATTTTGACCCCGTTCTAAAATAGCAAAATTAGACTCCCCAATCTCTACAATAGAATCTACAGGACAAGCCTCTTCACAAAACCCACAATAAATACATTTAAATAAATCAATCTCATATCGTGTGGTACGCCGGGTTCCATCTGCTCTTTGCTCTGAATCAATAGTAATGGCTAAAGCGGGGCATACCGCTTCACATAACTTACAGGCAATACATCGCTCTTCTCCATTAGGATAGCGTCTTAATGCATGTATCCCTCTAAAACGAGGAGATATAGGGGTATTTTCCTCAGGGTATTGAATCGTTATTTTGGGTTGAAAAAAATGACGGCCTGTCAAACGCAAACCCACTAATAACTCCCACAGCGTAAAACTTTTAATCGCCTGTTTTAAAATTTTCAATAATTTTTTCATTTAATGACTCATTTATCTACTAAACCATGGTGAAATATGGAGTTTAACGGCTATTGCAACTACTACAACCCAAATTAAAGTAATGGGAATAAAAACTTTCCATCCTAAACGCATAATCTGATCGTAACGATATCTAGGAAAGGTGGCACGCAACCATATATAAGTAATTAATAAACAACTTACTTTAGCAAATAACCACACAATAGAAGGTACCCAATTAAGCCAAGCTTGCACCACAGGTGTTCCCTCAAAAGGAGAGAGCCAACCTCCTAAAAACATAATAGAAGCTAAGGTAGCTAATAAAATCATGTTGGCATATTCTGCTAAAAAAAATAAAGCGAAAGTAATGCCTGCATATTCGACATGAAAACCAGCTACGATTTCAGATTCTCCTTCTGAAACATCAAACGGGGCCCTATTGGTTTCGGCTACTGCGGAAATCCAATAAATAATAAATAAAGGGAATAAAGGAAGCCAATACCAATGCGTCATTCCCCCTTGTTGTGCTAGAACAATAGTAGTTAAATTCATACTCCCAGATGCCATTAAAACGCCAACCACAGAAAAACCCATTGAAATTTCATAAGAAATAAGTTGCGCACAAGACCGAATAGCACCATAAAAAGCATATTTAGAATTCGATGCCCACCCTGCAATAACAATTCCGTATACTGCTAAGGAAGTCATAGATAATAAAAAAAGTAATCCAATATTAATATCGGCAATAACCCACCCTTTAGCAAAAGGAATAACCGCCCACGCTGCTAACGAAGGTGCTAATACTAAAATAGGTGCCAACAAATATAATCCCTTATTTGCTTTGGTTGGCAAAATAATTTCTTTAAATAATAACTTCACAACATCTGCAATAGGCTGTAATAAACCTAGTGGACCCACTCGATTAGGACCAATACGATTTTGCATATACCCAATCACTTTACGTTCGAGTAGGGTTAAATAAGCAACACATAATATCAGCGGAACAATAATCAATAAACATTTGAAAATAATGGTGATTATTTCGCTCATATTATATTTTCATACTTAACTAATTCGATGCTTTGATAAGGGCTTCCAAAATCACTGGTATGGATTAATCCGCGCTGCAAAAATATACTATTTTCTGGAATGCACGCATCTAATCGTATTGCAAACTGTGCATCAGAAATGAGTCCATCTTGAATCAATTGAACTTGCATTCCTGTAACTAACTCTAAGTGCCCAGCAGTATTTGGATGAATATGAATGATGCTTGATTCTTTAGCCTCATTGGTTTTTTGTAAGCTCACAGCACGTCTTGTTATGTTATCCGTTGCAAAATTCGCCATAGGAGATAAGAGCATTAAACCCGATACTAGACTATGCCTAGATAATCCAGATAATTCAATATTTTGTTCTAATACCTTGCTATCGTTTTGAACGTTGTAATTTTCTAAACTTGGTTTAATCTCTCGTATAATAGCACTGCTGGTATCATACTTAAACCCCCCTAAAATATTCAAAATTTTCCAACTTGGCCATGCTAAGCCTTGTGGAGTAGTTGCAGGTTCTACGCTTTGCCAAGTACTTTCAATATTTACTAAGGTACCTGAACTCTCATACAAAGGCGTAATGGGTAATAAAATATGAGCATACTCTAACATGGCTTGCGTCACATACGGCGTCATAGCTATGACCGTTTTGGCTAATTTTAAAGTAGCAATGGCTTCTTTTGGATTTACATAATCATATTCTGGCTCTAAATTAACCAATAGATAGGTATCTAATGAATTTTTTAGCATCTCTATTCCAGATAATCCAGCAGATAACCCAGATTGCTGACCAACCAATCCTCGATGGGGCAGTGCACCTGCTAACCAAGCTCCTGTGGCATTTGCACCAAGGGGAAGCTCCCCTATAGTACTTCCAATTAAGTGAGCCACTTGATTCGCTAAATATCGAATAATATGTAATTTTGGATGCGATAAAACTTGAGAACCTAATAAAATCGCCTTATTTTCACCCGTCATTAAATGGTGTGCTAATTTTTTTTCTGAATCTGAGTGGAGAGATTTAATTAAATCTAGCAAAGGGGTAATATAGTCTCCCGATTGCACTAGTTCTTGATGGGTCACATCAAAATTCCAATCCATATCATAATCTACTAAGGTGACTACTTTAGTATTATGATTACGCACCCCTTTACGTAAACGATGATTCACCATAGGCTGTTCTTTTCGAATATGGCCCCCAAGAATAAAAACGATATCACAGGTTTCTAAAGATTCAATCGTTCGACCCAACACAGGACAAGTGCCTAAATAATCTTGATCTTGTATATCTGCGGTGTGTACTCGATGATCAATATTAGAAGAACCCAATGAGCGTACCAATTTTTGTAATACATAGGCTTCTTCAATCGTACTATTGGGGGAAATCAAGGCGCCTAATTTATCTGGCTGAGTTGTTTTTAAACATTGGCCTACTCTCTCCAAAGCCTCAGCCCATGATACCTCTTGCCATTGACCATTTTGTTTAATTTTGGGAGATAATAATCTATCTGAATGATTTATTGCTTCATAACTAAATCGATCTCTATCGCTTAACCAGGTTTCATTAATAGCTTCATTTTCACGAGGGACCACTCGAAGCACTGTATTTCTAAAGGTATGCAAAAAAATATTAGAGCCCACACAATCATGGGGTGCAACACTTGCTCTTGAACAGAGCTCCCAAGCTCGTGCTTTAAAACGAAAAGGTTTAGAAGTTAAAGCCCCAACCGGACACAAATCAATCACATTTCCGGATAATTCGGAGTCTAAATGATCTTCTAAATACGTTTCAATTTTCATGTGCTCACCACGTCCTGTAGCGCCTAACTCTGGCATTCCAGCAATTTCATCCCCAAAACGCACACAGCGTGTGCAATGTATGCAGCGTGTCATTTCAGTGGATATTAAAGGTCCAATATCCTTATCTTTGATAACGCGTTTGGGTTGAGAGTATACCCCTTTATCTCTACCATATTGCAAGGCAACGTCTTGTAGTTCACACTCTCCCCCTTGATCACATACGGGGCAATCTAAAGGATGGTTGATTAATAAAAATTCCATTACTGCTTTTTGTGCATCTTGTGCAATTTGAGAAGTAGTAAAAACTTTCATTCCTTCAAAGACCGGCGTTGCACAAGCAGGTAAAGGTTTAGGGGCTTTTTCTACTTGCACTAAACACATACGACAATTCGCGGCTATGGATAATTTTTTATGATAACAAAACCTGGGCACCTCAGCTTCAATCTGAGTGCGCGCTTCATCGATGGCCTCAATAAGCATTGCGCCTTCTCGGATTTGAATTTTTTGGCCGTTTACTTCTATATTAATTAAATGCGTATTCATAAGTTAAACCATACATTTTTTATATTTTATATGATGGACAAATTCATCACGAAAATGCTGGATGAAACTTCTCACTGGCATGGCAGCAGCATCTGCTAAAGAACAAATAGTGCGTCCCATCATATTCAAAGCCACTCTATCTAATTGTTCTAAATCATCCATGCTACCCTCGCCTTGCTCTATACGATCGACTAATCGATAGAGCCACCCTGTTCCTTCTCTGCAAGGCGTACATTGACCACAGGATTCTTCATAATAAAAATAAGATAATCTTCGTAAGATCCCAACCATACAGGTTGATTCATCCATTACAATTACCGCACCAGAACCGAGCATAGAACCTGCCCCTTGGAGCGAATCGTAATCCATATTCAGTTGCATCATCACGTGCGCCGGTAAAACAGGAACCGAGGAGCCACCTGGAATAACGGCTTTTAATACCTTATTGTCTTTTACCCCACCGGCAAGTTCTAATAATTCAGAAAAAGGAGTACCTAAAGGTATTTCATAATTGCCTGGTTTATTCACATGTCCTGAAACACAAAATATTTTACATCCGCCATTTTTAGGCTTACCCAAATCTAAAAACCACTGGCCGCCATTTTGTAAAATGACCGGCACTGAGGCATACGTTTCCGTATTATTAATATTAGAAGGCCTACCATATAGGCCATAATTTGCAGGAAAAGGGGGCTTAAATCGTGGAAGACCTTTTTTACCTTCTAAGGATTCCATCAAAGCGGTTTCTTCACCACAAATATAGGACCCAGCGCCTAAGAAATTATGTAATTCAAAATTTACACCACTGCCTAAAATATCTTGTCCAATGAATCCGTTTTCCCGAGCTTCTAATAAAGCAGCTTCTATTCTGCCAAAGGATTCAATATACTCTCCTCGAATATAATTATATCCGGTAACCTCGACTCCTAAGCCAGCCCCCATGACATAGGCAGCAATAGCCATGCCTTCTATCACTTGATGGGGATTATAACGTAAAATATCTCTGTCTTTAAATGTACCCGGTTCCCCTTCATCTGAATTACAAATAATATATTTAGGACCCGGCGTTAAAGGCGATACAAAACTCCATTTTAATCCTGTAGGAAATCCTGCTCCCCCTCGGCCTCTTAAAAACGATAATTTAAGCTCTTCTATAATATGAGCAGGATCGGTTTTTTCGCGAAGTATTTTTTCCAATACTTTATAGCCGCCAACCGCTTTATAACTTTCTAAACTCCAGGGTTTTTCTAAATGGAGAGTACGAAAGCAAATTTGATTTTGAACGATTTTACTCATGGCAAGGCATCCAAAATACTATCTATTTTTGCAGGCGTTAAATTTTCATGATACTGTAAATCAATTTGCATCGCTGGCGCAGTGCCGCATGCGGCTAAACATTCGACTTCTTTAAGGGTAAATCTATTATCTGAGGTAGTTTCTCCAAAGCTAATACCCAATTTATTTTTCAAATGACTGACAATAGAGTCTGAGTCACGCAACATACAGCTGATACTAGTACACACCGCGATTTTATATTTTCCAACCGGTTTTAAGTCAAACAAAGTATAAAAAGTAGCCACTTCATAAACGGCAATTTTAGGCATTTTTAAATAGGCAGCTACTGCCACTATCAATTCTTCTGTTAAAGAACCAGCATTTTCTTTTTGCACAATGGTTAACGCTGCAATAACCGCAGATTGTTTTTTATCTTCCGGAAATTTTAACAACCACTTATCAATTTCGCTACGAGATGCTTTGCTTAACGCATCGGGGGGGACTATTTTTATCATATTTATACTCATCAGCGATCAATTTCTCCAAATACAATATCTTGAGATCCCAAAATCGCTACTACATCCGCTAGCATATGACCACGTGTCATTTCATCTAAAGATGCCAAATGCGGGAAACCTGCTGCTCTAATTTTAAGACGATAAGGCTTATTTGCACCATCTGAGACTAAATACACGCCAAATTCACCCTTAGGGTGCTCTACTGCAGCGTAAGCTTCTCCTTTGGGTAAACAATAGCCTTCAGTAAATAATTTAAAATGATGAATCAAAGATTCCATATCTTCTTTCATCTTGGTACGCGGTGGAGGGGCAACTTTATAATTATCTAGGATAACCGGTCCGGGGTTCGCTTTTAACCATTGTACACATTGTCGAATAAGATAATTCGATTGGCGCATTTCTTCTATTCGCACCAAATAACGATCATAGCAATCGCCTTTTTTACCAACAGGAATATCAAAATCGAGTTGTTCATACATTGCATAAGGTTGTTTTTTTCTTAAATCCCACTCTACCCCTGATCCTCTTAACATAGGGCCGGTAAAACCTAATTGTATAGCACGCTCAGGCGATACAACGCCTATATCCACAGTACGTTGCTTCCAAATTCTATTATCTGTTAATAACGTTTCATATTCATCAACACATTTTGGAAAACGTTGTGTAAAATCCCAAATAAAATCTAGTAAAGATCCACTACGATTTTCATTCATTTTCTTCGTTTCTTTACTACTATGCCATTTAGAGCTCTTATATTGAGGCATGCATAGAGGTAAATCTCTATACACTCCACCTGGGCGGTAATAAGTTGCATGCATTCGAGCCCCACTGACTGCTTCATAGCAATCCATTAAATCTTCTCTTTCTCGAAAAGCATATAAAAAAACGGTCATTGCTCCTACATCCAGGGCATGCGCTCCTATCCAGAGTAAATGATTCAAAATCCGGGTTATCTCGTCAAACATGGTTCGAATGTATTGAGCACGAAGAGGAGGTACAATTTTTAATAATTTTTCAATGGCAAGCACATATCCATGTTCATTACACATCATCGAAACATAATCCAGTCTATCCATATATCCAATACTTTGATTATAAGGCTTGCTTTCTGCTAATTTTTCGGTGGCTCTGTGCAATAAACCAATATGTGGATCTGCTTTTACTATGACCTCTCCATCCATTTCTAAAATCAAACGCAATACACCATGTGCTGCGGGATGTTGTGGGCCAAAATTTAAAGTATAATTGCGTATTTCGGGCATTATTTTTCTCTAATTACTTTAGGAACTAATACTCTTGGAATAATATCTACTGGCTCATAAATCACCCGATGTTGCGCTTTATCAAAACGTACTTCTACATTACCAGATAAAGGAAAATCTTTTCTAAAAGGATGCCCTATAAATCCATAGTCTGTAAGTATACGTCTTAGATCAGGATGTCCAGTAAAAACAATTCCAAATAAATCAAAAGTTTCTCGTTCATACCAATTGGCACTACTCCAAATAGAGATAACAGAATGCACTACTGGATTTTCATCTTCTACAAAAACACGTACTCTTACACGCTGATTTTTAGAAAGCGATAATAAATGATATACCACCGCCATTCGCGGTTTGATCCATTTACTATTTGGATTCACACTTAAAATAGATCGCACCGCGCGTTCAAAGCCTTGATACGTTGCTTGGGTCGTTGACCACTCATCCATGCCATAATACAAATAATCAACGCCACATAAATCAACTAATTGCTCAAATAAGAAATGAGGGTCATCACGTAAAATCATAAAAATATCGACTACTTTATGCAGCGCACCAAGGGGGACTTCTATTGTAATATCATCTGTATTTTCAATAAATTCTAAGAAAATACCTGATTTTTCAAATGTATTGCGCAAATTTTCTAACATAGTTATATTCTTATTTTTATACTCTAGCAATCGTATTGGTACGCCGAATTTTATTTTGCAATTGTAAAATGCCATATAACAAGGCTTCTGCATTTGGCGGACACCCTGGAACATAAATATCTACAGGCACTATTCGATCACATCCTCTTACTACCGCATAAGAATAGTGATAATATCCGCCCCCATTAGCACAAGAGCCCATAGAAATTACCCATTTTGGGTTAGGCATTTGATCATAAACTTTTCTTAAGGCAGGCGCCATTTTATTGCACAGGGTTCCTGCTACAATCATAACATCACTTTGCCGAGGAGATCCTCTAAAAACAACTCCAAAACGATCTAAATCATAACGAGAAGCTCCCGCGTGCATCATTTCGACCGCGCAACAAGCTAAACCAAATGTCATAGGCCACATCGAGCCTGTTCGAGCCCAATTAATTAAACTATCTAAAGACGTAGTGACAAACCCTTCTTTTAAAAAATTATCTATTCCCACTCTAACGCCCCTTTTTTCCATTCATAGATAAAGCCTATCAGAAGTAATACTAAAAATATCCCCATCGCGCTAAATCCTAACCAACCAATACTATCTAGGGTAACCGCCCAGGGAAATAAAAAAGCAACTTCTAAATCAAAAATAATAAATAAAATAGCAACGAGATAAAAACGCACATCGAATTTCAATCGAGCGTCTTCAAAGGGTACAAAACCACATTCATATTGAGAATTTTTTTCAGAATTAGGACTAGAAGGGGCGACGATGGCACCTAGTCCAATGAGGGCAATAGCAATGAATAATGCCAACAGGCAAAAAACGAGAATGGGAATATAATTTTCTAACATAAAATCCTTATATGATATGGATATAACCCTTTATGTGGTGCCGATGGCCGGACTCGAACCGGCATAGCTTTCGCCACTGCCTCCTCAAGACAGCGTGTCTACCAATTCCACCACATCGGCTTTATTTTGTATTTACTCAGGCACATCAGACTGAGATTGCGTTTTTTGGATCTTCTGAGGCTCTACAAAAGTATTGTTATGTTGCACATTCCTATTAGTCAAAGCTGCCAAACTCAAATTAATAATAAAAAACATGGCCACTAAAAGTGCTGTACTTCTACTTAAAAAACTGCCGGAACCTTGACTTCCAAACACCGTTGTAGAAGCGCCGCTTCCAAAAGCGGCACCCGTTTGAGCACCTTTACCGTGTTGTAGTAAAATAAGCCCAATTATCAAGAAGGCGGTAATAATATGAAAAACGATTAACAATTCAAACATGAAGCACCCATTTAGTAAGCAGATTGACAAATACTCAAAAATTCACTAGCATCCAATGATGCCCCACCCACCAATGCCCCATCAATATCGGGCATAACGAATAAACTCACGGCATTATTTGCTTTTACACTGCCACCATAAACGATTTGCAACGAATGAGCAAGATCTTCATTTTCATTAGCTACTATTTTTCGTAAAAACTGATGGACGCTTTGCGCTTCTTCTGGGCTGGCTGTTTTACCAGTTCCAATAGCCCATACAGGTTCATACGCTAATACAGAATTTGCCAACCCTTGCACTCCTTCTCGTGATAGTACAGCATGCAGTTGTGCTTTTACAACTGATTCTGTATTATTTTTTTCCCTATCTGCCAAAGTTTCTCCTAAACATAATATAGGCGTTAACCCCGCATTTTTAGCTGCAAAAAATTTGTCTGCAACTAACTCATTAGTTTCACCACAATATTGTCTGCGTTCTGAATGTCCAACCAACACATAGCGACAGCCTAAGTCTTGTAACATAGGGCCTGATACTTGACCTGTATATGCACCTGATGGATACACGCTCAAATCCTGAGCACCTAACTGCATCGGTGAATCTAAGCTCTGTAACAGAGTGTCTGCTATTGATAAATAGCCATAGGCAGGACAAAGTACCACTTCTGGCATCAATTTTTTTTCAATAAAATTCTCTAATCCTTCATTTAAGCCTAGAATGAGGGCTTGAGTTTGCGCCTTGGAACCTTGCATTTTCCAGTTGCCTGCTACGAGAAATTTCCTTTGAGGATGTTGCATGTTAGTCTTCTTATTTGTTTTTTATAATAAAATTTAAAAATATATCTACAAATTGTACCCCAAAATTGTACCATACTCTCACCCTGTTTCGGACCTGTTAAAAAATTTTAATTTGACACCATTATAAAAGTTACATTACTGTCTATAATGTATATGATGAACAAATTATAAGCTATAACACAAGTGAGCCTATGCCTAACCTAAAAAATAATATAACACACTCTAATACAGTAGTTGCCATACTGAGCATAAACACAAAGCTTGCTCCTGAACTTGATGCTGAGGGATTTGAATTTGAGCAATATGTTGCACTCAAAGGCAATGGTGTTTCAGTTAAGAATGCACAAAAAAAAGCACGCAAAGGTGCACTATTTCTTCACGCCATTCAAAATAACGAAAAAATAGAGGGGACAAGAGAAGAAAACATTTCTAATTTAGTATGGCTGCTCACAGCCCGTTCTTTTTCGAATCGACCCTTTACCAAACCTATGGACGCAGGCATGTACACCCTTGAACTGGATACACCAGAAGCCACAAAGCGTTTACATGATTATTTTGCAGGTAAAAATGCAACTGCTCACCCATACTGGAGAATAATTACCGGTATGATACTCGCCCCT
Organism: Coxiellaceae bacterium; assembly: GCA_947478905.1. Taxonomy (GTDB): domain Bacteria; phylum Pseudomonadota; class Gammaproteobacteria; order Berkiellales; family Berkiellaceae; genus CANJXG01. The sequence continues at coordinate 3,182 of CANJXG010000029.1, read as the reverse complement.
GTATCTGCTGTGATTAATCTGCTTGTATTTTTTAAACGCATTATTCTCCCTGCCCCTGGCATCGAATATCCCGGTTTTTCAGGGATGCTAGATGGCATTGCTAAATTATTTAATAAACGAGGCTGGGCTTTTGATGAAAATCGATTAGCCTATGGCAGATTGTCGAGTCATTTCAAAAAATTAACCAAAAATCATTTTGGGTATGATATAAAAAACACACGAAAATATCAGCTTCCCGGAAAATTTAAAACGGTGGTTTTTGGCTTACTACAAGATAAACAACACCCCACCAGACTGTATTTTAAACCAGAATCAGCAGGAGCGGATGTACTCAATCATCCATGGGAATTTCTTAAACATGCAATGCATTATGCAGGTGTAAAAAAAGTGAATCTTCCTGAAGTCACTGCTAAAGAAAACACAGTACAGAATAAGGAGATTATTGACTGCTATTTAAAAATAATGAAAATAAAAAAACCTTCAGAAGATAAGCAAGAAGCACTAAAAGCATTGAATAAAAAATTAAAAAAATTGAATTTAACAAAAATGCGTCACAATATTAATTCATTAAAAAAGCCCTCTGACAGAGCAAAAGGCTTAAAAGAATTTAATACAGTAGTTGCACGAACCCATGCAGACAATGTCGTTAAATATGGTGATGAAAATGCTTTTACCTTTACAAACAAGGAGATACAATACCTTGCGGCGCATCATAGCAGAGGGATTGCAACCCCCTTTAATACAGACAGCACTCCTGCCCTCCCCTCTCCGCACACAATTAACGCTAAAAAAGCTGGCATAGCAAAACCTAGTTCGAATAATAGTCGTTCGCGCCCTCTTTCTAAAAAATCCGCATTCAAGCCCAAAAGATATAAAAAAATATAAAGTGTAGATACCAAAGATCACATTTTTTTATAAACTTTAGGGAACTAAAGCAACCCTTTCTGGCCTAACTATTATGTAATATTCATAAGAGGTTGATATGGGAAGGATAACAAATACAACAAATAATAGACCACGAAAGCGTAGGAACTCCATTTTTGAACGGCCAAAACGCAAAGGTTATCCAGTCGGTGCACTTCAAAAAATAAGGCAAATTTTGAAAAAAGATCTTGTCACTGACGAATCCCTTGGGCATCCTTTTAAGAGCGAGGGTCTTTCCTATCACAGCCCCCTTGGTGAAGGACAACAAGAAAAAGCACAGTATACTGCTTTTTATGGTGATGTCAAAAATGTTGTTGTTTCCAGGGAGTATGCAATTAAAAGATCTCAAGATTATCCTGCAGATGATATTGCTGAAGTAGTGACTTCTTCCCTATTAGTCAAAATTATCGGAGAAGATAATGCTGTACCTTATACATTCATAAAAAGCACTAATGATGGAATCTATCTTAAATCTGATGTTAGAAATAATTTTAAAGATTTAGAAGGTATTTTTAAAAGCAAATTTAAGAAGACAAAGGGCTGGTTAGCTTCTAATCCTAGGACTGACGAAAATAAAGACAAGATTCATGCATGTTTTACCAGCAAGCAACTTAAAAAAGATATGGCTAACGTTTTAGCGGGTTGTCTTTTGGTTTTAGATGTTGATTGCCAGGTTAAAAATATCTGTTTTTACACAGATGGACAAAACACTACAAGAATTGCAAAATTTGATGATGGTTGGGGACTCGCCGAGATTTGTAAGCCAAAAAATGCAAAAGTAGATCTCTTTGAACATTTAAGCATGTTCGGCACGAGAGCAACTCACAAAAAGGCAGGATTACCCACTAATCATTTTATTGATTATCCTTATATTTTACATAGTATCGCATTTGTAGATTCTTTACAAGCAGTTGGACAGAAGGCAAAAAGTAATATAGACAAGGACGTGCAGACTGCACTAGAAAAAATTGATAATGCTTATCCTGATCAGCCTACAGAGTTAATGAAAGCGTATAAAAAATTTGCGGCCCACCTAGGTATCAAGCTTAAATCAAATGTTAGCACAGAACAGATAAAAAACACTATACAAAGCGAGCTATCTAAAGCATTAACAAGCAGAGCAGAGTCCATGTTAGTATTAAGTGAGGTCTTAAAAATTAAAGTTCAAATAGACGAGGGTAGCGCAGAGATCAATACCGATGCACTCATTAGCGTTCTTAAAAAACATGGTGGTGATCCCCGGCCCAATTTGCAGAAACTGATGGACGATTTTCAAAAAGCAGGTGCCCCCCCATTCTTGAAAAATAAAGAAAAATTAAGCACAAGGTTGAATTTTGCCGCATTGAGCGCTATGTGCCTTATTAGTCCTCAAGCCGCCTCAAGCTCCTCAAGCTCCTCAAGCTCCTTAAGCTCCTCAAGCTCTTCAAGCCCCTCACTCGCCGCCGCCCCAGCAATTCTTCCAAGCGGTCAGATGCAGTTTCGAGCTAGTAGGGTAATGACCGAGGCTAATAATAATGTGACTACATTAGCGTCATTTTTAGCACAAACCAAAAAAGAAGAGAAACTCATAACTCAGTATAGTATAGCAAGTTATCAGTGCGTCTCTGTTAGTGGTAGCAACACAAAAAGTCTAGAATTATCTTTTCAGGATAGTGAGAGTAAGGCTTATATTCGACCTACTCTCCCTTCTTCTTCTGAACAAGGGGGAGTTACTTACTCTATAGATAACGGCCTGTCACTTGCGGCAGAAAAGCAAATTATAAAGAACCTATGTAAATTGGCAGTCGATGCTGCGCTCACTACACCACAGGCTGAATTTGATCTAACTAATACCCCAACAGAGAAAAGAGAAATCACTAAAAAAGCGCTTATAGAAGCGATAGAAGCTAATAAAAAAGAGTTTGAACTCTATACTGGAAATAATCCAGCACTTATTATCAAAGCGCAGGGTCAGATTCTTTATAGCTCTCACGTCTCCCACATGCCAGTGAAGAAACCTTAAAGCCTTAGATTAGAAGAGGCAGCGGAAGGGGGGTAAACAATTGTACCCCCTTTTTTGATAATAGGTTCGGGATTAGCTTGAGTATAGCAACCACGTTTTTTATTAGCTCCTGAATTCAGATAATAAGTGCAACACCCATAAACTATTTTAAAAATGAGTCAGTTGGTATATAATAACAGCTGAACTCTAATAAGGTGTTAAGCATGCAACAATACAATCAACTGACCCAAGACCAAAGATACCATATTATGGCCTT
>CANJXG010000028.1 GCA_947478905.1 Coxiellaceae bacterium | reverse complement strand
TATATTTTATGTTTTATGTCACTACAAATGGCTTTCTGAGGATTTTCAAAAAAATAACACGATAAATTAACAAGTTGAAAAATTGAAAGTTCAAATTTAGTGGGAACTTAGGAATAGTTATTTAACTATGGACAAAGATGGGTATAGGGTATGCACCAATGAAGGATCCGGTCACTGCTAGTGATAACAAAACTTATGACAGAAAAAATATTATCAAGTTTTTTGATACGACAGTCAATAATAAGAGTCCAATAACTGGTGAGCTATTGCTAAATCATGATTTAGAACCAAATAAAAAGCGTAAAGCTCAAATTGATGGCTATCTAAAACTAAAAAAAGAAGGCAAGCCTGTAAAAGAACAAATTAGATATCTACGTAAGCTTAAATATTGATGTAGATGTATTATACATTGACAATCAGATGTGGGTGCAGCGCAGTGTAATGCGCTGCCATAAAAGGGATGCGCGGTTGGCTGTAATGCCATTTTTACAATGGGCTATTTAATTATGGTTTTGTGGGGGCTGTCTAGATAGGATCTTTGGTTATCCGGAAATATGAGAATAATACTATTATTTCACTCAAGCATGTTGCTCTGTTAAAAATAAATCTAAATCTAAATATAAGAAAATTGGTGGGCCGTGATGGATTCGAACCATCGACCAATGGATTAAAAGTCCACTGCTCTACCGACTGAGCTAACGGCCCCTTTCTTCTTAAGAAACACTTTAAGTCAAAGATAATACTCTATTTTGTAATATCTTGTCAAATATATTTAAATATATTTTAAGTACCAGCTGGTTTATAGGTAATACCCGAACTTTTAAGCTCTAATTGGGAGTTAGAATTTAAACTAGCACTTGGATTAGCTGCTTTTTGTATCGCCTGCGAAGCAGATAGCTGCTGATTTCTTAATAATTTAAGTTCATGATCTTGCGTATCTAACCGACCTCTTAACTCTTGAACTTCATACTGCATAGCATCGAACTTTTTTACTAGTTCTAACACATTATGATCTTGTGCTAACCCACGACCAATATTGTCAGCTTTTTCCTCAGATCCAAGATCAAAACTAGATCGTGGGCCTGATTCTTGAAGCAATGATTCAACTTCTGGTAAATCATCATTTTCATCATATGAATGACCCCAGTTGGCATGAGACTGACTCGCCCATGCCAAACCAATAATCATCAAAAATGTTGGTAATCCTAATAAGTAATTTATTTTCATCATTTTTTATTACTCGTATATAGTTTGAGCGCGACGATTTTGGCTATGTGCTACTTCATCACTTCCTTGAATAGCCGGTTTTTCTGCACCGTAACTCACGATTTTAATTTGGCTAACTTTTACACCCCGGGCAATTAACACTTGCGTTACTGATTTTGCACGACGCTCTCCTAAAGCAACATTATATTCACGGCTACCACGTTGGTCGGTGTGACCATTAATATAAATTTTTGTATTTGGATGTTTTACTAAATAATCAGCGTGGGCCTGAATAGAAGCAAGATCATGATCTGATACATCAAAACGATCAAAAGCGAATAAATAGGTATTTTTATCTTTACTATTTTCAGAGCTCCCATTTTCCATTATAGAATCATGTTCTTGATCTTTATTTATAAATTCAGTCGATTCTCCAACGCCTTGAGTCATTGCGCTATCTGAATTATTACGATGCTGATTTTTTAGTTTATTGGCTCCTTTATTAGCGCAACCAACTAAACTCAAACACACCACTCCTAAAACTACGCTGGATACTTTATTTAAACGCATAACGCTGCCCCTCAAATTAAAAATCATAATAATATTAAAATAATATTATTATAAATTATCTTTGCGTATTCACCAATAGCAATTTATATGGATTTTGCTTCTAAATACGGTGACCATGCAGGCTCTTGTACATTTCCTTGTCTTGCAGGCAAACGTAAACGATTTCTGCCATCAATTGTCACCATGCCCAATACTCTACGAGTATTCTTGGTGTCACTGGTTCCATACAATATCATAGCGCCATTAGGCGATAAGCTAGGAGAATCATCCAAATCAGAATGAGTCAGAATTGAAACTTCCCCGGTTTGTAAGTTTTGGCTCGCAATATGAAAACGTCCATCTGATCCTTGGTGAATCATGACCATTTTTTTACCATCTTGAGTCACTCTAGGGCGTGCATTATAATTCCCCTTAAAAGTAACCCGCTCAACAGAATTATTATTTAAATAAATTCTATAAATTTGAGGTTGGCCACCTCGATTAGAGGTAAATAGCAAAGAACGACCATCCGGCTCAAACGCAGGCTCTGTATCAATATTCATTCCTTGCGTAATATTTTTTAACTGTTTTGTCAGTAAATCTATAGTATAGATCTTAGGACTGCCATCTTTTGATAAGACCACTGCTAAAGAACGGTTATCAAAAGACCAGTTAGGTGCCCCATTAATCCCAGGAAAACGGGCAATTAATTCACGTCGCCCCGTTCCCACATCAATAATATAAATTTCAGATTGTTTTTTCTCAAATGAAACAAAAGCCAACCGTTTGCCATCAGGTGACCAAGCTGGTGACATCATAGGTTCTTTAGAGAGCACCAAAGTTTTAGGATTATAGCCATCTGCATCTGCTATTTCTAAAGCATAGGGATATTGCTTGGAGGCTTGGTTCACTAATATATAAGCAATACGGGTTGAAAAAGCACCTTTGACCCCTGTTAACGTTTGATAGATAATATCACTCATATGATGTGCGAGGGCTCTGAAATTTTCAGATCTCACATTTTCATAGGATTTACGAACCAAAGTTTGAGGGCTCGCCCCTCCATTAAAAGTATCTACCAAGTCAAAAGACACCGTATAAAGATTGTTCCCCTGAGGTGTAATAGTACCAAAAACAACATTTTCCGCACCCACATCTTGCCATTGTTTCACAGGCAAAGCTCTCAAATTTTGACCACCATTGGGTACATTCGTAATAGTTTTAAAGCGACCACTGGTGCCTAAATCATTTTTAATAATAGAGGCTAGCGTGAGTCCTGAAGGCGGTGTTCCTTCAAAGGTGGTAATTGCAATGGGGATTTCACCTAACATACCTTGTGTAATTTCAATATTTAATTGAGCGTGTGCCATAGGAATGGTAGACAAACCTAAAAAACACAATATAAATACAGTCCAAGTTTTTTTCATAATTATGTCTACGCCATTTGGGGATCAAAAGTAAAAGTAAAATTATTAAAAGGTGCCCTCATTTTTTCATCAGAGGGCAATGGTAAAGGAGAGGATTTACGAATTGCTAACTCGGCAGAACGATCAAATTCTATATTTCCACTAGAATCAATCACACTAGCAGAAATCACCTCACCCTGTGAGCCTAGCTTCACAGCCACTTTGCATTTATATAAATTATCCATTCCTACCGGACGTCGCCAATTTTGATGAATTTTAGCGCGCATAAGTAAGGCATATCTATCTATCATACGTAATAATTGAGCTTGCTCATTTGCTCTTTGCGCCTGCACAGCCAATTCCTGTTGAGCAGCTAATTCCTGTTGCACTTGTTGCGCTTGAATGATACGTTTTTGAGCAGCTTCTCTAATTTCTTGCTGCACTTGAGCGATGCGCTTTTGCTCTAACAAACGCTTTTTTTCTTCCAACAATTGGGCTGCTTGTATTTTTTCTTGTTCACGTTTTTCTTTTTCTAATTTTACTAATTGCTCAGCTTTACTTTTTTCAAGTTGCTCTTTTGCTAATTTTTCAACTACTAATTTCTCGGCTGCTAATTTCTGAGCTTTAATTTTTTGTTGTTTTTCTAATTTTTCTTGTTTTTCTAATTGAACCGCTTCTATATCGATATCGGGTTTTTCTTGTTCTTGTGTTTCCACTAATTTCTGAAGCTCGGCTACTTTCACTTTTTTAGGTACATCAGGCTGCACCTGCACTAGTGCAGCAGCGATTTCTTTAGATAGGTTAGTTTTAGGTTCTGCCGATACTGTAAGCGTTTCTTGTGATGAATGATTAAACGTAACCACTGCTAAAACAAAACCATGTAAGCCTAGAGCTAATAAAAAATATTTTATATAAGATTGATTATTTACGTTACTCATCTTGAGTAAGCAGACCAACATTTGGGGCGCCTGATTGCTGCAATAAAACCATCATGGCCACCACTTTGCCATAATCTACATTTTTATCACCTTTAACCACCACCTTCCTATGCGGATCTTTCATAAGCACTTGAGAAAGCTGTGCTTTAAGATCATGTGCTTGAATAGGGTTACTAGGAAGATGAGCAATATTTAAAAAATACTCTCCTTGTTGATTAATACTAACAACCACCGCTTCTTTTTCCCCCGAAGATAAAGCCCTCGCTTGTGCCTTTGGCAAATCTACTGCAACGCCCTGTTGTAATAAAGGGGCAGTCACCATAAAAATAATCAATAAAACTAACATCACATCGATATAAGGAACGACGTTAATATCAGAAATTAATCGTTTTTTAGCTTGTCTTTTTAACATTTAGAATACAACTGCCTATGTAATAACCCTAAAAATGCTTCTGCAAGATTATCATAATTTCTAACTAATTCATCAATATGTTGTGAAAATCGATTATAAGCGCACAAAGCAGGAATAGCAGCAAATAACCCTAATGCGGTTGCAATCAAGGCTTCTGATATGCCTGGTGCCACCATCGCTAAAGTGGCTTGTTGCATAGAGCCGAGCGCTCTAAATGCAGTCATAATGCCCCATACCGTACCAAATAATCCAATGTAGACACTAATAGAGCCTACTGTTGCTAAAAAGGGTAAGTGAATTTCTAATTTTTGTTCTTCTTTTGCTAAAGCAACGCGCATCGCCCGTTCTGCACTTTCATGCACAATAGCCGGGGTAAGATGCTCATTTTTAGCCAAACGCATGAACTCACGAAAGCCTGCTTTAAAAATAGATTCTGCACCTGAAATAGCTTCGCGTTTATTCATTAAATACTCATACAACCGATTTAATTCCGATCCTGAATTGACATAATGTTCAAATGCTAAATACGCTTTTTTAGCTTTTGAAAACGCTATCATGCGCTGAAAAATCAAGGTCCAAGATACTATCGATACGCAAATCAATATAAGCATGACCCCTTTTACTAGCAAGCTGGCTTCCAAAAATAATGATATTAGTGATAAATTAGTATTCATATAACAATAGTAGCTCCCAAATGTATTTCTGGGGGTTTTAACCCAAAATGTTGATAAGTTTTACTCAAAATCACTCGTCCTCTTGGCGTTCGCATCATGAATCCTTGCTGAATCAAATAAGGTTCAATCACGTCTTCAATAGTATCTTTAGATTCCCCAATCGCTGCAGCTAAACTATCAAGACCAACAGGACCTCCTTGAAAGTGCTCAATCGCTGCTTTTAATAATTTCCTATCTAAGATATCAAACCCTAAACTATCCACCTCTAATAAGGTGAGTGCTTCATGTGTAAGTGCAAGGGTAATATCCCCTTCTCCTTTAATTTGAGCCACATCCCGCACCCGGCGTAATAAACGATTGGCAATACGAGGCGTGCCGCGAGCCCGCGCTGCAATTTCTTTTGCAGCTCCGGCTTCAATATTTACCTTTAATAGTGTAGCTGAACGTAAAACAATTTGCTCAAGCTCTTCTACGCTATAAAAATCTAATCTGAGTATGATACCAAAACGATCTCGTAAAGGCGAGGTCAACATTCCTGCTCGAGTAGTTGCACCAATCAAGGTAAAGGGCGGCACATCTAGTTTAATCGATCGAGCAGCCGGTCCTTCCCCAATCATAATGTCAATTTGATTATCTTCCATTGCAGGATACAAGACTTCTTCAACCACTGCACTCAGGCGATGTATTTCATCTATAAATAAACTATCATGAGGTTGTAAATGGGTTAATAATGCTGCTAAATCTCCTGCCCGTTCTAATACAGGTCCTGAGGTTTGCTTGAGCCCTACATTCATTTCATTTGCAATAATATGGGCTAAAGTGGTTTTACCTAAACCAGGTGGACCAAATATTAACACATGATCTAATGCTTCATTTCTTTTGCGAGCTGCTTGTATAAAAAGCGCTAGCTGATCACAAATTTGACGCTGACCAATATAATCCTCTAATCGCTTAGGGCGCATTGCCTTATCTATATCTGGATAATGAGATTCTTCTTCTTTTTTTTCTGGTGTTATTACTCTCTCAACTTGAGAAGGGGTAAATTGTTCTATGGGTGTCATACTCAACCTATGAAGTTTTTATTAATCTAGATAATGCGGTTTTTATTATTTCTTCACTGGAAATATCCTGTAATTGTTCAGGGTTCATTTTAACAATCGCCTGATGCGCTTCTTTCACAGAATAGCCTAAAGCCACTAATGCTTCTTTGGCATCCCTAATATTAGTCGAATTATTATTCGTTGTATTAAAAAGGATTGTATCCATACTGTGCTCGCCAAACTTATCTCTAAGCTCAATCACTAGGCGTTCAGCGGTTTTTTTGCCAACGCCTGGCAAAGCGACTAAACGCGTAATATCTGATGCTTGTATTATTTTAACAAAATTTTCTGGAGTTAACCCTGACAAAATAGCTAAAGCCAATTTAGGACCCACCCCAGATACTTTGGTTATTTTATTAAATAATTCTCTTTCAAATTCAGTTAAAAAACCAAACAATTTATGAGCATCTTCTCTTACAATAAATTCTGTATATAATATAAGTTCTTTACCAAGTTCAGGTAATCCAAAAATAGTGGACATAGGAGCTTGAACCTCATACCCTACCCCTTGTACTTCTACTAATAATTGTGGTGGTTTTTTTGCTATTAATATTCCGCGCAATCTACTAATCATATTTATTTATTTTACTATTTGATAATTAGGCCATTTATGATTTCGCTTGCTGGCTTTTCTTTTTCGAGAAAATACAGCTAAGCTTCGTTCTGCTATCATACCACCCCAGCCCGTTTGAATGTGAGCATGACATAAAGCAATAGCTAAAGCATCGGCTGCATCGGCTTGCAAAACATTTTCAAGCTTGAGTAACTGACTAACCATGTACTGGACTTGCATTTTATCAGCGCTCCCTTTGCCTACCACCGCAAGCTTGACTTGTCTTGGAGCATACTCAAAGACTTCAAGTGACTTTTTCATGGCAATGGCCAAAGCAACCCCTCGTGCTTGACCTAATTTAAGAGCAGAATTAGCATTTTTATGCATAAAAATAGATTCGATCGCCATTTCGCTGGGGCGATAGAGATCAATCAACTCTTCTAAATACTGTAACAATTTCCCTAATTTTTCATAAGCAGTTTTACCCGTTAAACGTAAACATCCACCCGTTATGCACACTATATTTTGTTCATCGACTTCTAAAATACCAAAGCCCGTAATACAAGAGCCCGGATCAATCCCTAAAATGCGTTTTTTCATTTTAATTTTGCAATTAACTTATCACAGTGATCTAAAGTCACTTTTTCATTAAAAAAATCGATCTCTATTAACGCAGGCCAACTTCGAAGCCATGTTATTTGTCTTTTTGCAAGCTGCCGAGTAGCAGCCATTGCTTTTTCCTTCATGGTCTCATAATTATAATACCCTAAAAGATATTCCCACACTTGCCTATATCCCACACATCGCATCGAAGGCGTATCTAAATTTAAATCCGATCGCTCAAATAAATGTTCCACTTCAGCCAAAAACCCTGCTTCTAACATTTTTAAAAATCGTTGCTCTATTCTACCATGCAATATTTTTCTCTGCTCCATAGTGGGAATAAACCCTATAGCATGCACTTGGTAAGGCAGTAACTCTGAATCTTGTTTTAGATGAGATTCTTTAATCCAATCGGACAAAGATTTATTAGATAATATATACACTTCCAAGGCACGCTGAATACGTTGAGCATCTGTAGGCTTAATTCTAGCTGCGCAAATAGGATCGACACTGGCTAATCTATTATGTAACGCAGGCCATCCAAGCATTTTAGCCTCTACATCTAATGTTTCTCGAAGCTTCACATCACAAGGTGGCAAGACTGCTAGCCCTTCTAATAAAGCTTTAAAATACATCATTGTACCGCCTACTAATAAAGGAATATGGTTTCGCGATATAATTTCTTTTATTACCTTTAGCGCATCTTCTCGAAATTGTCCTGCATTATAACGCACTGCCGGATCACATACATTAATTAAATGATGGGGCGCTTTTTCAAGCATGTTGGCATTTGGCTTTCCTGTTCCTATATCCATTCCTTTGTAGACTAAGGCTGAATCGACACTCACTATTTCAACAAGATGATGCTCAGCTAAGCGCATTGCTAAATCTGTTTTACCAGACGCAGTGGGCCCCATTAAACAAATGAGAGTGGGTTGGGAACTCATTTAAATAAACTCGCTATTTCAGTTTGATTAAATTTTACCATGCAGGCATGCTGCTTTGGCATATGGGTAAGCATCCATTCTTGCTTAATATTTTGAGCAAACTCAAAACCCGCATTTTTAAGCACTTGACGATCTTCTATCGAAAAAATCATGTCATATAACTTCACTGGAAACAATAAGGGCGTAGCGTGTCCTTCTAACGTCGCTTTTTTCATATCAATAATAATTAAATGATCATTTGCACTCAAAAAATAATAATTAGAAAATGCCAAACCATTATTTGGGGGGGGTAATTTTTTTGGATAATGGGTCGTTTTTAAGAACCCCAAAGGCAGCGACTCGGCAACCAATGATTGAGATTGGTACTCAAGGGGAAGCGGTACTTTAATTTCAGGCGCCTCTAATTTCTCTTGCTCTAAAACTGCCAAAATAGACTGACTAATAAAATCATGGATAATTCTAGAATGTAAAAATCGTACTTCATGCTTTGTGGGATGCACATTCACATCTACTTCTTTAGGATCTAATTCTAGATATAACACATAAGCAGGATATAGGCCTTCTAAATCAATCCCCATACTATGAAATGCCGTTTTAATGGCATGACTAATCACTTTGTCACGAATGCTACGTTGATTTACAAAAAAATACTGACACCCCGCATGACGCGAAGCACTTTTTAACCCACCCAAATAACCCGATAATCGTAATTTATTTTTTTCAAAATCTATCTGATAACCCGATTCCATAAAAGAAGATCCACAAATTTTTTGCACGCGAGCCACTTGAGCACCTGGGCTAAGTGCTTTAGGGTAATCGCGTAATTTTTTTTGATTATGTGTGAGTGTAAAATGAATATTATAATGACTTAAAGCTATTTTTTTAAAAATTTCATCAATACGTTCAAACTCAGTTTTAATGCTTTTTAAAAATTTTCGCCTCACCGGTACGTTATAAAACAAATCGCGGACTTCAACACTCGTACCGTTGGTATGCGTTGCACTTAACACCTCTGGTTCTAAATAATCTCCTTGTACTCTACATTGATAAGCTTGAGTAGCTTCAGATGTTTTGGAAGTAATAGTTAATTTGCTAACCGAGGCAATACTGGCAAGTGCTTCGCCTCTAAATCCTAAACTTCGAATATTTTCCAGATCCAGTGTGCTTTTAATTTTACTAGTAGCATGGCGAGATAAGCTTAAAGGTAAATAAACCTTTGGAATACCAACCCCATTATCTGTAATGCGAATCAATGATAATCCACTGTTTAATAATTCTATATGAATTTTTGAGGCCCCGGCATCAATAGCATTTTCCAGTATTTCTTTGACTACCGATGCCGGACGCTCAACTACTTCTCCGGCTGCAATTTGATTTGCAACGCTAGGCGGTAAAAGATGAATGTGCCTAGGATCACATGCATCTATCTCAGATATCATGATGTATGATGCGTATAATGCATAGGGCTGGGTTGCCCCTCTAAAAACTTTTTAATTCCTTTAAATACTGTTTTTGCTAATACCTTTTGATGCTCAGCATCGCGAAGCTTATTTTCTCCTTCAGGATGAGATAAAAAGCCAAGCTCTACTAAAACAGAAGGAATATCAGGTGATTTTAATACCATAAAATTAGCTCTTTGAACCTGGCGATGATGGAGTGTGCCCACCTGCGCTAACTCTTTTAATAATACATCTGCCAAATCTTCACTCGCTGCTTGATTGGCTATTTGAGATAAATCCAATAACACCGAAGCTAAAATATTACTTTTATCCTCTACGCGTACCCCACCAATTAAATCAGAACGATTCTCATGTTCTGCCAACCAACGAGCCGCTTCAGAGCTCGCCCCTTTTTGAGATAAAACATACGTTGCAGCCCCATGGACTTTTGGATTAAGTACACTATCGGCATGAATAGAAACAAAAACATCCGCATAGTGCTTTCTAGCGATGGTCATTCGCTGACGCAGTCCTAAATAATAATCATTATCTCGCGTTAAAATAGCCCGCATGCCCGCTTGTTCATTAATCAATGCTTCTAATTTTCGCGAAACAGCTAAAGTAACTTGTTTTTCTTGCGTACCATATAATGGCCCGACTGAGCCCGGATCTTCTCCTCCATGACCTCCATCAATCACCACTAAAAAATCTCTACCTTTTTTAGAAGGTGTATTCAGGCGTGTCTCTGAGGGCGGAACACGATGCTTTTCTAAATCAACCACCAATCGATAGCCATAGGCTTCATTAGGTTTTAGCATAAAAATATCCGCTTTATGCGCACTCTCTAATTCGAAACTAATTTGACAATGAGGCTGTCCTTGCACTATTTTATTTAAATGGGTAATCTTCAAAATGCCAGTATTTTTTAACTTTAATTTATCAAGATTGCCTGACCAATGCGCATTATGAATATCAATTATTAAGCGATGTGGATTCGTTAATACAGAGGTTTTATATTTTGATAATTGGGATAAATCTAATACAACCCGAGTGCTGTCTGGAGAAGCCCATACTCGAAGATGATGCACATTCGTATCTATCGAGGCATAACTATGTGTGTGCACTCCAAAGGCAATAACACTACATGCAACATAGAGGCATATATAATATTTAACATTTTGAAACATAGTTTAGTTTTCCAACTTTTTTAATACTGCTAAAGTTAAGACACTTAGTTCATTATGAGCAATAAACTCCACCGTGCGCTGTGAATCATTCTCGTGACTATCAATGTGAGTATCAATCTTAATTTCTATATCTGGTGCAGGGCATACGCCCTCCCCTTTTTGAGGCCATTCAATTAAACAATACGTAGACAATCCAAAATAATCGGCAATACCCATTCCCTCTAATTCTAAAGGTGAATTCAATCTATAAAAATCAAAATGATAGACTGTATACTCTTCAAAATCATATGGCTCTACCAAGGTAAACGTTGGACTTTTCACTGTCTCTTGATACCCCAATCCTCTTAAAAATCCACGAGTCAGCGTTGTTTTTCCTGCTCCTAAATTCCCTTTTAAATAAATAATAATACTATTAGCGCAGGCACCCAATAAGGCGTGACTTACCCTGCTGCCCAACTGTTCCATTTGTAATTCGCTTTGAACTATATATTTTAGATTATTCATGTTTAAAATTTAATAATGCTCGAAATTCTAATAATAAATCACTCGCCAACATGCCTGTCTGACCAAAAACTTGCTGGCGATCACCTGCCATTGCATGCACTATTACTGCTAATTTTGCTGCAGACCACGAACTTAATCCTTGGGCTAATAAACTCCCAATCAGGCCTGCTAAAACATCTCCCATACCCCCACTCGCCATACCGGGATTGCCTGCTGCACATTCCATAAGAGGGTGCGCTTTAGTATAAACAAGCGTTCCCATTCCTTTAAGAATCACAACGCCCCCCCATTTTTCTTCCAAACGCTCAATAGATTCTATACGATTATTTTGAATATACTCAGGCGTAACCCCCAATAAACGAGCAGCTTCTCCGGCATGTGGCGTTAAAATCCAATTATCTCTTTTCAAAGAAGAGGAAGTAGCACTGTGCTGCGCTAAAATATTTAATGCATCTGCATCCAATACTATGGGCACCTCTAATCGAGTAATTTTATTAAAAAATTCAACCGCCCACTCTGATTGCGTTAATCCTGGCCCCAACACTATCACCGTTGCTTTTTCAATGAATGTATCAAGGGTTCCATCCGAAGGTGTGGCGGATGCATAACACATCAATTCTGCCGGGGCTCTATTCATCAGCACTAAAGCACTTGGATGTACAATGGCACTTACCAAGCCAGCGCCACCACGTAGTGCGGCAGATCCCGCCAAACAAACGGCACCACTATACGCACTTTGCCCCGCGCCAATAATACACACATGACCATAATCGCCCTTATGCGTAGATGCTTGACGTTTGGTTAAACTATTACATTCTTGCGCAAAATTAATCTTCAAGATCAGTACTTATTTTAAAGAAATATTCTTGATAGTATCGTAGCTCTTCGATAGACTGCTTAATATCTTCCAAGGCTACGTGCGCTGAGTCTTTTTTATAGGCTTTAAATAATGAAGGTGCCCACCGTTTTGCTAATTCTTTAACGGTACTCACATCTATATGACGATAATGAAAATAAGCTTCTAATTCCGGCATGTATCTTACCAAAAACCGTCTATCTTGACAAATCGTATTCCCACACATTGGGGATTCATTCTTATTGACATATTGTTTTAAAAATTCAATGGTTTGATTTTGCGCTTGTTCTTCTGTGATAGTACTCACTAAAATTTTCTCTATCAAACCAGACTGCCCATGCTGTTTTTGATTCCAAGCATCCATTTTATCTAAAATAGCTTTTTGTTGAGAAATAACCAAGTTTGGCCCCTCACTTAAGATATTCAATTGACTATCTGTCACAATCGTGGCTATTTCTATAATACGATCAGACTCAGGATCCAAACCTGTCATTTCTAGATCAATCCAAATTAAATGACCTGTATTTTGGCCCTTTTGAGTTATTTTTGGCACAATTTTCACCTTATAAAATCAAATTAGAATATAATTAAGAATCATAATTAATATTAATGTCAGTAAATTATATAATACCAAATTTTATGGCCAAACGCCGCTTAACGTACCAACAAGTCACACAACAAAAAAAAACCCAAGCTGCTCGTATTAAGCGTTCTGAAAATTTAGAAAAAAATACAGTGACTGAACTTAGTCCTGAGCAGCCCGGTTTACTCATCGCACATCACGGCGTTCATTTGATTATTGAATCTCAAAATGGAACATTACATCATTGTAAAATAAGACAAAGTTTAGGATCTTTAGTGACTGGAGATAAAATAATTTGGCAGCAAGCACCAGATGGTTCTGGGATTGTGGTTGCAGTTCTGGAAAGAATGAGTATACTCGCCCGTCCTGATCCCCATTCAAACTATCCTGATAAGATGAAACCCATCGCTGCCAATATTGATTTATTAGTCATCGTTGTAGCTCCCAAGCCTGAATTATCTGCAACCACGATTGATGCCTATTTAGTCATTGCTCAACAATTAGCTATAAAACCGCTCATTGTCGTGAACAAAAGCGATTTATTGCGCACAATACACAATAATGATTTATTAGAACGACTCGCTATTTATCAATCATTAGGATATGACTGGATTGAAACAAGCACATTACACGCAGAGACCCAGGATGCTCCAACATTAAAAAAATTAACTGACTACCTTAAGGATAAAACCAGTGTCTTCGTAGGACAATCAGGTGTTGGTAAATCCTCCCTTATTCGTTATTTAATTCCGGATGCGCAAGTTCGTATTGGGGAGCTGTGTCAAATTACTGATCTGGGAAAACATACAACCACTGGCTCTCGCTTATATCACCTACCCAAAGGGGGGAATTTAATAGATTCTCCAGGTATTCGACGCTTTGGCCTATGGCATTTATCTGAAAAAAACTTAGCAAAAGGCTTTATTGAATTTGCCCCCTATTTAGGCCATTGCCAATTTCGTAATTGCCGTCATCAAAATGAAGTAGGTTGTGCCATAATGGAAGCAAGGGATAAAGGATTAATACATCCTTTGCGTGTTCAAAATTTTTACGAGTTACTCAACAAACATGGAAGTGATCTATAATGCAAGGTCTTAAAAAATATACTCTTATTTCAATCGGACTCCTGGGCATATCTACGCTTATGGCGCTTTATCAAAGCTCGTGTGCTTTTCAACCTGTAGGTTCTAATTCTGACCCAGAATCAAGCCCACATTCACAACCAGCAAAAGAATTGGTTACGATTTTTAAAGGCGATGCACCTGATGTTGATGCCAAACGGCAGCAACGCATCACACAAGCTATCCAGACCCATAATCAGTCTCTTTTCCATAGTGACAGTCCCTTCAAAGGGCCTGAGAACAGTGATATCACGCTTGTGGTTTTTTTTGATTATCAATGTGGCCATTGTAAAATGATAGCCCCCGTTCTAGAAACCCTGCAAAATAACAATCCCATGCTCAAAATCGTATATAAAGAACTCCCTATTTTAGGAGAGAGTTCTGTGTATGCAGCCAAAGCAGCACTAGCAGCTCAAACGCAAGGAAAATATAATTTCTTTGGAACGCAATTGATGCAATCAGAAGATCTTTCTAAACCGGAAATCTTAAAAATTGCGGCCAGTGCAGGTTTGAATGTCGATCAGCTTCAGCGTGCTATTGATTCTCAAAAAATTGATAATGAAATAAAAAATAATATGGCTTTAGCTAAAGATCTGACCGTAAAAGGAACCCCTGTCGTTTTACTGGTGCATGAACAACCAAAAAACAATGCACATCCAATATCTAAAGCGTTTTTTATTACGGGCAATGCAGAACTAGAAACGCTGCAGGAGTTAGTGAATAAATTGCGGGATGCTTAAATCCGTTAAGCCACTTGCATTCTTAGTGCGAGTGGCGATTTCTAAAAGGAAACTTCTTGTAAAAAATATTGATAATTCATTAGATCTACATTGGTATCATAATTTCGAGTTTGCCCAGTATAAATCAATATGCCTTGATCACCGGGCTGCATAAAAGTAAAAACGGGTTTTAACATAAGCCACAAGGCCCGAATCATAAAAATATAACTTCGATTGTTTAGTAATTCTTTTACCATAATTATTATAAAATGGCGGAAGTAAAAAAATAATATGAGGGATTGTAGGGAGACTACATCGCTTTGCAACGCCGTCTCCCTTTACGAAAGGGAGAGTATGGATTCGCGATGAGCTAGTATTGATTAACCTTTCTCTAGCTTTTGCAAAATTATCTCAAATAATGCACTAAAGGGAATATCTCCATTTATTTTAAAATACACAGGAGCCCCTCCCACATTAGCAGCTGCTAGGCGCATATAATAAAGTCCTACTGCTTGAGTGAGCTCCTGATATACTGCTAATCGACGACGTACCGTATCAGGCGTATCATCTTCACGCTGCACTAATGCTTCACCAGTGACATCATCATACCCTGCACGCACAGGAGGATGTTCTGTAAGATGATAGCTTCTCCCAGATTGAAGATGTACCCAACGCCCTGTCAAGCGTTTAATTAATACCTCATCGGGCACGGTTAATTCTATAACACAATCTAAAGGAATACCTGATTTTGCAAGGGCTTGGGCTTGGGCTAAGGTTCTAGGAAAACCATCTAATAAAAATCCACGTTGACAATCTGGCTCTTCTAAGCGTTTTTCCATTAATTTAATCATAATATGATCAGGCACTAATGAGCCGCTGGCAATCAAAGATTGTACTTCTAGGCCTATTGGTGTTTTATCAGCAATAGCCTTACGTAACATATGCCCGGTAGAAATTTCGGGGATCCCAAAATGCTCTTTAATTAAACTCGATTGCGTGCCTTTTCCAGCGCCCGGGGGGCCTAATAAAATTAGTTTCATATAATATTACTCTCTATGCAGTGGATTATCCTGTATTGCGCATACCTGCTGCAATACCCGAAATACTAATTAATAATGCCGTATTATAAATACTAATATTATTTTCTTCATCTTCTTTTGTATCTAAGCTCATTCGTGTTCTATATAATAATTCCGCTTGTAATATATGCAGCGGATAAATATAGGGCGAGCGCAAAGCAATAGAACGCGCTAAGACCGACTGTTTTTCTAACAAAGTAGGAACTTCTAAAATAGTTTGTACCATCGATACTGTTTTCATGTATTGAGTACGTAACTGCTGACCAATATATTTAAGATGATCAGGCGCTAATCTAGATTCATAATGGAGCGATAACTTAGGATCTGATTTCGTTAAAACCATTTCAACCATACTCACTAATGATTCAAAAAATGGCCATTGCTGTGCCATCTGTGTTAGGCACTGCTGTTCTCCAGCGGCAACCAACTTCTCAAGCGCTTCACCCACTCCTAACCACCCTGGTATAGCCAGTCTGTTTTGCGTCCAGGCAAATACCCAAGGTATAGCTCGAAGACTGCTAAGTGCATCAATATTGGCTCGTTTTGCAGGCCTTGAACCAATAGCAAGCTTTCCAATTTCTTTACACGGCGTTACCGCATCAAAATACCCAAAAAAATTAGGATCATCTTTTATAAGATGCGTATAATTTTGGTATGCATGTTGACTTAACTGATCCATAATGTTACGCCACTGCGCATTAGGCTCAGGGGAAGGATCTAAACTGACCTGTAAAGTTGCACTAGTATACAACTCTAAGGTTCTTTGTGCAATTTCTTCAAATGCATATTTATGACGAATCACTTCGCCTTGCTCTGTAATACGCAGGCTCCCAACAATAGAACCAGGAGGTTGTGAGAGTATAGCCATATGTGCAGGTGCACCTCCGCGCCCTACTGTGCCTCCCCGTCCGTGAAACAGGGTTAAATGAATATCATGTGATTTAGCCACTTTAACCAGGGCTTCTTGAGTCTGATAGAGTGCCCAACTAGCGGATAACATCCCGGCATCTTTACTCGAATCAGAATAACCAATCATAATTTCTTGGCGACCATTTATTGCGCGTTTATAGTGCTCTATGCTCAATAATTTTTCAAAACAAGGTGCGGCATTTTGCAAATCAGATAACGTTTCAAATAAAGGTACTACGCGCAAAGGATGTGCAATACCGGCTTCTCTTTGTAATAATTGCACAATGAGAATATCAACAGGATCGCGTGCCATAGAAATCACATAAGCACCTAAAGATAAAGGTGACTGCCTTGACAACATTAAAAATGTATCCCAGACTTCTTTTGCCTGAGGGCTAAAATACATATTTACAGGAATCAAAGGACGTTTTGCAGCCAATTCTTTTTCTAAAAATTGCTGTTTTTCTTCTGATGACCACGCTAAATACGATCCCAGTTCAAGATATTGGGTTACTTCATCTAGGCATTGTGCATGTCGAGCGGCTTCTTGCCTAATATCTAATTTTACTAAGCTAATACCAAAACACACCACGCGTCGAATAATATCGAGTAACATCCCTTTTGCTATATTTTCGGCTCGACACTCAATTAAAGAACGATAACAAATTAATAAAGGCTCTAAAATATCGTTTGGAGTTTGAATAATATTGGCACTATTTAAAACTTCATAATCAATACCATCTTGATCTAATTTTTCAATTTGTGCTTCAACCCATCCACAGGTGGCTTGTAAACGCTCTCTTAATGGTTTTAAAATAGCACGATACGGCTCTATTATCGTTTGTTGGTCATCTCCTAAATAGTTTCTTAATTCCGTAGTGCAACGACTCATAGATAACTCAGTACTTAATGTCTGAATATCTCTATTGTATAAATTAGCAGCCATCCATCTAGATAATAAACACACTTCTTCTGTGATTGTGTGCGTTACATTAGGGTTACCATCTCTATCCCCCCCCATCCAAGAACCAAAACGAATAGGATGCGCCTCAAGAGGTAATCTTTCTCCAGTTAAAGTAAATAACTGTGCATCTAATTCACGTAGAAAATTAGGTACAGCTTGCCATAAACTCCTTTCAATCACCGCAAATCCCCATTTGGCTTCATCAATCGGTGTAGGACGTTCACGTCGAATCTCATCAGTTTGCCAAGCAGCAGTAATTTCTTCATGTAAAGTGCTGTAACATTTTGTTCGTCCACGTGCCGTTAAATCCGATCGCTCTAATTGATCTAACGCTGTAGCCATATTATCATACTTATGAATTAAAGTTCTTCGAGTAACCTCAGTAGGATGTGCCGTGAGCACAAGCTCAATATTAAGATCTAAAATTGCTTTTTGAATACGTGCAGGATCATATCCTTTTTTATGAAAATTGAGAAAAGCCCATTCTAGGGATCCTTTTTGAGGGGAAATATGGGAATGACTTTGATGCCACCGACCTCGTCTAATGCGATGATAATTTTCAGCAATATTGACTAAATTTAAAAAATAACTAAAGGCACGCACCACCACCAATATTTCTTTTGGTGTGAGCGCTTGCAGCGTATGGAGCAATACTTTTAAACTTTCTCTATTTCCTTTATAAGCTTCTTTAGATAAACGTCTTAATGTTTCAACTTTGTTATACAACTCAAAGCCAACCTGGGCTTGAAGGGTTTCCCCTAAAATCCCACCCAATAAACGCACATTTTCCCTTAAGGACACATTCGAGTCTTCAGTCAGCATACTATATCATTCCTGTTAGTCTAACCAAATTTAATCAATTATACCCCCAATAGATTAAAATAAAAATAAATGTTATGGTAAATATTAAGATTAAAAAATGAATAATATGGGGCAAATTGATGGACAAGAAATCAACTGATGATACATTAACAGATAATAAATCAAAAGATAGCAAAGCAAGCGAGCATCGTCCACAACCCAGGGTGGTGAATGATTCACTCATGAGCCATGAGTCTTGGAAAATTTTCCAAGTAGTTGCTGAGTTTGTAGAAGGCTATGAACGTTTAGTTTATACCCGCCCTTCAGTGAGTATATTTGGATCAGCCAGAACTAAGCCTGAACATCTCAATTATCAACTCGCTGAAAAAATAGGATTATTATTATCGAATAATGGTTTTTCTATCGTTAGTGGAGGTGGTCCTGGTATTATGGAGGCAGCTAACAAAGGTGCTTTTCAAGGTAAATCACTTAGTATCGGGCTTAACATTGTTTTGGAACATGAAGAAGTGAGTAATGGATATCAAGATATCTCTTTGCGGTTCAGACACTTTTTTACGCGCAAAGTAATGTTTGTAAAATATGCAACGGCATATGTTGTGATGCCCGGTGGATTTGGAACCTTAGATGAATTAGCAGAAATTTTAACGTTAATTCAAACAGGAAAAACAAGACGCATTCCTGTTATTTTAGTGAATGATGCATTTTGGAAGGGATTGCTTGGCTGGTTTAAAGATGTGCTCATCCCACAAAAAATGATTGATCCGGTTGATCTAGAGCTTTATACTATGGCGAATACTCCAGAAGAAGTACTTGAGGCGATAAACACTTTTTATAAGAATCGCAGCATGATCCCAGCCGAATATGACGAAGATATATTATCCAATATATAATATATCTTCGTCAGACGTTATCTAGCTTTGTTTCGGGGATTTACGAGATTTGCTAGATTGTTCAGCTTCTAGTTTACTAACCTTAGGCTCAATGGCACTAAGATAAGAAGCCAATACATTTATGCCGCCACCTGATTAGTGGTATTTTTGTAAAAACTTCTTGGTTTTTGAAGCCTTTTTTGAGGCTTGGGCCTCCGCTTTATTGCTCTTGGCTCAAATCGTCCCGGTCTATTTCC
>CANJXG010000027.1 GCA_947478905.1 Coxiellaceae bacterium | reverse complement strand
TTGGCTGGCTAGCTCTAATGGTTCTATAATCTCTTTCTTAGCATTACGATTTGTCATGTTCTTATCTCCTCAATTAAATTTTTATTGATTCAATAAGAATAATATTTATGGGTAGGTTATGTCACACGTATTCACCGGAAGGACACGCAAGCTACCACAAGGACAAAGAGAATGAGCTGGATTAGTCATGGGCTAACATTTTTCATTTTATACTATTCTGTGTCTTATTTCATCGCCATTTGGCTTTGCACCGACTCTTTTTTAAAAATGCTCAAAAATAACATCCCAGCCCCAATACAAATAAAACTATCTGCGACATTAAAGGTGTGCCAATGCCAATTCCCAATATAAAAGTCAATAAAATCAATCACATACCCAAATCGAATGCGATCAATCACATTACCTATAGCGCCTCCTAGAATCAGTGACAAGCTAATGGCTTGCCACTGATCTGTTTTGTATATTTTACTAAGCCAAATAAACAAACCTACAATCATGCTTAATACCATAATAATTAAGCCCATCTGAACTGCAGTTTCATATTGATTCAGTAAACCAAAAGCAACGCCTTTATTATAATTTAAATGCCAATTAAGATTTGGCATAATAGCGTGAGGCTGACCAAATATTAAAGATTGTAAAGCGTAATATTTAGAAAGTTGATCCAATCCAACGCCTGCTAAAATTAAAGCCAAATATCCTAATTTTTTAAACATATTGTCTCTTTTCTCCTGTGCCAGACTCTAAATTTTCAACACATCGACCGCAAACATGGGGATACTGTGCATTATGATTGACATCTGCTCGGCGATGCCAGCATCGAACGCATTTTTCATGCGTGGAAGGATTAATTACTAAAAACAAATCCTTACGTGTAGTCGGGATGACAAGGGAGTCACCTACTTGCCTTGATTCAGTTCCTGGCTCTAACAATACCACTTTTGCACCAGAAGTAATTAAAACAAAACGTAATTCATCTTCTAATTTATTTAAGGTAGTAAATAATGGCTCATTAGCATATAAAGTGACTTCCGCTTCTAATGGTGCACCAATTTTACCTGCTGCTCTGACCCCTTCTAACGCTTTATTAACCTCAGTACGCACAGAAATAATTTCTTGCCAAAATGTATCATTCATACCTGAGAAGGCGGTTTGTGTGTCAGGGAAATCTTGATACCATTCACTCAAAAATACAGATTCTTGTTTGGTAGCGACTTGATTTTCTGGTAACTGCTCCCAAATTTCTTCAGCCGTAAAGCTTAAAATGGGCGCTAACCAACGCACTAAAGCTTGGGTAATATGATATAACGCACTTTGAGCAGAACGTCGAATCAAGCTCTCTTTTTTAGTGGTATATTGTCTGTCTTTTATCACATCCAAGTAAAATGAGCCCAATTCATTCACACAAAAATTATGAATTAATTGATAAATAACATGAAATTGATACGTATCATACGCTGCAATAATTTCAGTTTGCAAAGCTTGTGCTTTTTGAACAATCCAAGCATCTAAAGCTAA
The DNA here is from genome assembly GCA_947478905.1 of Coxiellaceae bacterium. Taxonomy (GTDB): domain Bacteria; phylum Pseudomonadota; class Gammaproteobacteria; order Berkiellales; family Berkiellaceae; genus CANJXG01. Next base: position 18,658 of record CANJXG010000027.1, on the reverse strand, counting down.
ATACTCTTGAGGGTTCAGTAAATCTTGCTTTACATCAAATCCCTCTAAATTAGCCAGCAAAAAGCGTGCTGTATTACGAATACGTCTATAGGCATCGCCCATCCGGGTTAAAATTTCATCAGAAACATGAATTTCATTTCTATAATCCGTTGATGCTACCCATAATCTTAAAATATCAGCGCCCAATGAATCAATGACTTTACTTGGCGCTACTACATTTCCTAGGGATTTAGACATTTTTCGACCATGAGCATCTACTGTAAATCCATGGGTTAATACGGTTTTATAAGGGGCACTATTATGCATCCCTATTGCAGTCACCAAAGAAGAGTTAAACCATCCACGATGTTGATCCGATCCTTCTAAATATAAATCGGCAGGATATTGAAGATCTGGATGTTTTAATAACACACAAGCATGATTCACCCCTGAATCAAACCATACATCTAACGTATCGGTACATTTTACATACGCCTCTAAATCTGTATACCCTAAATCAGCAAGGTTTAAATCCGACCATACTTGAACCCCTGATTTTTCAACTAGATCTGCCACTTCTAAAACAATCTGTTGTGCTTGAGGGTGCAAATCACCAGTTTCTTTATGAATTAATAAAGGCAGCGGCACCCCCCAAGTACGCTGTCTTGAAATGCACCAATCTGGTCGTGCACTTATCATTAAAGAAATACGAGACTCACCCCACCCTGGTATCCATTGAAGCTCTTTAATAGCCTCTAGTGCCTTGGCCCGTAATCCTTTTTTATCCATACTCACAAACCATTGCGGCGTGGCTCTAAAAATCAAAGGAGATTTATGGCGCCAGCAATGAGGATAACTATGCTGCAATAAAGCATGATGGGCTAAGGTATTGCGTTCTTTTAAAACTTCAACCACCTTAGCATTGGCTTTAAAAACAAACATCCCTTCAAATAACTCAGTATTTTTTACAAAACACCCATTAGGTCCTACTGGATTCACCAAAGGCAGATTATATTCAAGACCTACTCTATAATCCTCAATTCCATGAGCAGGTGCAGTATGTACCGCGCCCGTACCTGCCTCTAAAGTAACATGCTCCCCTAATACAATAGGGACTTGTTTATCATAAAATGGATGCTTTAATTTGATTCCTGCTAAATTTTGGCCTTGTGTTTGCGCTATAATTTCAAAATCAGGTATCGCTAAACGAGCAATAAAACTCGCGACTAATTCTTGAGCAATAATAAAAATTTCAGATTTTACATCTAACAATACATACTCAAAATTTCCATTTAATGCAACGGCTTCATTGGCAGGTAACGTCCAAGGGGTGGTCGTCCAAATAATAACGGATATTTTTTTGGGCTCAGATAACTGATAATTAAATTTTTCCAGTATTTCAACAGGATCGCTTACTTCAAATTTCACATCAATAGCAGGAGAGGTTTTATCTTGATATTCCACCTCAGCCTCAGCCAAAGCAGAGCCACAATCTAAACACCAATGCACTGGTTTAAACCCTCTTTCTACATGCCCTTGCGCCATTAATTGGGCTAAACTACGCATAATATCTGATTGATAAGCATAATCCATAGTGACATAGGGGTGATACCAATCTCCTAATATTCCTAATCGAATAAAAGAACCCCGTTGAATATCAATTTGAGATTGTGCATACTCTTGACATGCCTTTCTAAAAGGTCCAGGTTGAATATCAATATTAGGTTTGCCTAATTTTTTTTCTACATTTAATTCAATAGGCAATCCATGACAATCCCATCCTGGAACAAAAGGCGCATCAAAACCGCTTAAATTTTTTGCTTTTACCACAATATCTTTTAAAATTTTGTTTACTGCATGCCCAATATGAATATCCCCATTAGCATAAGGAGGACCATCATTTAGAATAAATTTTTCTCGCCCTTTGCGCGCTTGTCTTATTTTCTGGTACAGATCCATCTTATTCCATTTCTCTAAATATTCTGGCTCACGCTTTGGCAAATTTCCTCGCATGGGGAAATTTGTATTAGGTAAATTCAATGTATTTTTATAATCTACATTCACTGGCTCGCTCATCCTACAATACCTCTTCTTCTAATTTTTCTAAAATTTTCTCTAATCCTAAATGCGGTTTTCGCAGCCCACTGATCCATAAACTACTAAAAAAGAGGAGCGCTGCCCCTGCTATTAAAGCAGATAACATCGCTGCTCTGTGTAAGCCTGAAAACGCTAACCATGCTTCTAAATCAGGTGTAAGTTGCCATAATAGCAATAACATGAATCCATTAGCAATCAATAATCTTGCAATAAATAAACCCCACCCTTGGCGAAATACATAAATTTTTGATTTTAATAACGTGACTAATAAAATTCCCACATTAAAAATAGAGGCTAAACTAGATGCTAAAGCCAGGCCAGCATGGGCTAAAGGCCCCATAAACAAGACACTAAATATAACATTCATAATAATAGAGGTAATCGCAATATAAACGGGAAAGCGCGTATTTTGTCTAGCATAAAAAGCAGAAACTAAAACTTTAGCAAGAATAAAAGCAATTAATCCGATACTTAAAGCTCTTAAACTTTGGCTCGTCATTAACACATCATTTTCAGAAAAAGCACCATAATTAAACAAAGTCGCAATAATAGCAGGCGATAAGATCAGTAATCCAATAGAAGCAGGCATCCCTAATAAAAGGGTCCATCTAAGGGCCCAATCAATACTATTAGAAAAATTTTGACTTGATTTATTCGCATAATGAAGAGAAAGATGGGGTAAAATGACGGTCGCTAAAGCGGCTCCAAAAATACCTAAGGGAAATTCTAACAATCTATCTGAATAATATAACCAGGTTAAACTCCCTACTGGTAAAAAAGAAGCAAATACGGTGCCTACTAATAAATTAATTTGCATCACCGAAGCCCCCAACAACGCGGGCATCATTAATCTCAGGACTCGATTAGCTGCTTTGTCTTTCCAATCCATTTTAAAAGACGGCCTTAAATTTAATTTTCTTAAAAATGGCCACTGAAAAAATAATTGAAGCATGCCTCCTAATAATACCCCCCACGCTAACCCTAAAATGGGATTGGTAAAATAAGGAGACAATACTATAGCAGAGAAAATTAAGGCAATATTTAATAATACGGGTGCAAATGCAGGTGCAGCAAAACGCCCATAGGTATTTAAAATAGCACTAAATAATGCGGTTAAAGAAATAAAAAATATATATGGAAAAGTAATGCGCAACATACTGGTCGCCAGCTCATACCGACCCATATCGGCTGAATACCCTGGTGCAAAAATCAAAATAATAATAGGGGCACCAATACATCCCACTAAGGTAATTAAAAATAAAACAACACTTAAATTCCCAAAAACCCGATCGATTAAATTTTGAACTTCCTCTTGTGAGCGTGTTGACTTATATTCAGATAAAATCGGCACAAAAGCTTGTGAGAGTGCACCCTCACCTACAAAACGTCTTAAAAAATTAGGAATTTTAAAAGCCAATAAAAATGCATCAAATGCAACACTGGCACCAAAAATTTGAGCACAAATAATATCTCGTGCAAACCCCATGATCCTTGAAATTAGAGTCATCAAGCTTACTGTTGACGTCGTTTTTAGTAATGTTTTATCCATTTAGCACCATTTTTATTACTATTCATGTTTATTAACTAAAAACCATTGACAAATCTTCATAAAATTAGCATGATCTCTATTTTCAACTTTCATCTCACATTACGTTAAGTTAAATAACTGGAGAATATCTTGGCCAATAGCAAACAAGCAATCAAAAGAGTACGACAATCTATCAGAAATCGCGTATCTAACCGCTGGCAAAAATCCAGAATGGTTTCTCATATCACACGTGTTATGAAATCCGTTACTGAAGGTACACGCGACCAAGCCCTAGTAGAATATAAGAAAACCAGCTCATTTATTGATAAATTGGTTAATAAAGGCATTATCCATAAAAATAAAGCTGCACGCCATAAGAGTCGATTAAATAATCATATCAAAAAAATGGCTAGCTAAAAATCATCCTCTAGGTCTACTATCGCGGAGTCATCTTGCTCCGCGAGCTCGGCCTTTTGGGCTGTTTCTATAAAGGTCATACAATCTTGACACAATTGATCTAGTCCCTGCTTGGCTAAAGCAGAAATAACATAGATAGGCCCGCTTACATTCAATTGCGTACGAATGACCGATATCCATTCATCGCACTCTTCTTGCGACATATTTTCTGTTTTATTTAATACTAACCAGCGATCTTTAGATAGCAAACTATCATTAAAAGCACCGATTTCGTGTGTAATCGTTTTAATATTTAAAAGAGGATCATCCCCTGTAAGATCGACCAAATGTAATAATAATTTAGTACGCGTTAAATGTCTTAAAAATTGCAACCCTAAACCCGCGCCTATCGCAGCACCTTCAATAATTCCGGGAAAGTCCGCAATCACGAAATGCCGTTCAGCAGACAAACTCACACTTCCCAATTGGGGGATAAGCGTGGTAAAAGGATAATCGGCCACTTTAGGGCGTGCTTTTGAAATCGCTCGTACCAAAGTAGATTTTCCAGCATTAGGCAAACCCAGTAATCCAACATCGGCTAATAACTTAAGCTCTAAATGTAAATTTCTCATTTCGCCTTCTTTACCATTGGTAGCAAAGCGAGGAGCACGGTTAGTCGAGCTTTTAAAATTAATATTCCCTAAACCTCTTGATCCCCCTCTGGCAACCAATAACCGGGCTCCTACGGTGCTTAAATCACCCAGAAGCTCACCCGTATCCAAATCTTTTACAATAGTCCCCACAGGTACTTTGACTTCTTTATCAATACCTTCTTTACCTGTGCATTTAGCCCCTAAGCCATTGGCTCCATTGGTACCTTGAGCACGACGAATGTGTTGAAAATCAACCAGCGTATTTATAGACTTGGTTGCAATTAAATAAACATCGCCCCCTGTTCCCCCATTACCACCATCAGGTCCTCCAAAAGGCACAAATTTTTCTCGCCTAAAACTTCTGGAGCCATCGCCTCCCTTTCCCGCCTGAGCTAACAAGGTTGCTTCATCTACAAATCGCATCATTGTCATTTACCTATCAAAATAATATTATTACAAAAAAAAGCCCCGTCAATTTTTAGAGAGTGACAGGGCTTACTTTTTTTCGATGATTTTTATTTAAGCTGCAGAACTGTCACTAATCGTAGCAGGAATAATATTCACATACTGACGCTTAAGAGGTCCTTTCACTTTAAATTGTACGTGGCCATCTATTTTAGCAAATAAAGTATGATCTCTTCCCATGCCAACATGATCGCCTGCGTGAAATTTAGTGCCTCGTTGTCTTACAACAATACCGCCAGCTCTAATTAATTCGCCGCCATATTTTTTCACACCTAACATCTTAGGATTAGAATCTCTACCGTTTCGGGTACTACCACCCGCTTTCTTATGTGCCATAATACACCTTTAAAAAATGTTTAAAATTTATGCTGCTTTAATTTCTTTAATTAAAACTTCCGTATAATCTTGTCTATGTCCTTGTGAACGTTTATAACCCTTACGGCGTTTAAACTTAAAGATACGAATCTTTTTATGACGATCTTGTTCAGTCACTTCTGCAAGGACTTGAACCCCTTCCAAATAGGGGGCACCTAATTGAATATTGTCGCCATCAGCCACCATTAATACTTTATCAAAAATTAAAGCACTGCCCGGATGTCCTGCAAGTTTTTCTAGCTTTATACGTTGACCAGTGCGAACACGGTATTGTTTACCGCCGCTAAAGATCACCGCGTAGGTGTTTGGCTTTATCACGAAATGCTCCAGAATATTTTATTCAGAATATAAACTAACTAATTATAATATATATTTAATATATCGCATATATACGAATCGCCCATGTTACTTTATCTATGGATTGAACGCAAGCATAAAATGTGACTTGATGAGTCAAAAATCAATTTATGCTCACTTCAATATTATAAACAGCAAAATTCGCATTATAAATTGAAATAATACATATACATTTCGTTATATTATTCTTTAATTTTGAAATCCAATCAACTTAGAAAATCTGTACTCACCCTTTTCTGCAGTCTTTATGAATTTTCTCAAGTATTTCAATACAATCATCCTTACTTTTATTATTTTCACGAAAGATTTGCTTGATTTTATTAAACACAGGAGTTGAAAAGATCATTCGTTTATCATCCAATTGTGATAAAAATTGACCCGTGATACAAGCATCTGATAAAAAAGCATTGGCATGCGCTTTGTTGCCTATTCTATTAAAACTGAGCACGGCCTGTAATTTTTGTTCAATACTTTTAAATTCAAGTTGAGCTGCTTTGGCACCCGCTAATACTTGAGCCCTCGGATTTTGGGCCCCTGGAGTCTGATACTCATCAGACTGATGAGTATAGCGTATTGCTTGATTATTAAAGTTTAGGGGGTCAATTACTAATGGAGTAGGAATCTCATTGTGATCTTGAAGGTTAAGTTGAGCACACACCGCTTGATATTTAATAGTATAATCAAAACTCCAGCTTGCTCGAATAGTGAAAAGATTAGTTGTTCTCTCTGCAGATACACCAGAAAAAAGAACCCCCAAAGGAACAAGAGTACGATTAGCAGTTCTCAAACAATTGCTATTTATAAAATCAAAAGGGTTTACATCATGGTAATAAGGCATTTGCATATAGGCTCCGCCTATTGTTCGAAGCATATGTCTTACAATATAATTTCTGGGATGGCCACCCCAACGAGGATTTTCAGGAATATAGTTTCTACTATCGTGATCCATAGTCCAAGCTTGCGTTCCTGGCATATCCGCATGATCGATACAATGCCCGCGCATAAATCTCATTCCATTGGGAGCTCTATAATCTTTCGTGTCCATCGGGTAGCTTCTTTGCATATCCGCTGATCTGGTACCATCATTTTTAGTGTTTGCATAGCTTTGCATATTCACTAAGCGTGAATCTGACCCCTCAAACAAAGTAAGATAGTTCATTGATTTAGCAGTTTTATCTCCATTCACACTATAAATCACTATCTTTATTGGCACATCAGGAAAATTTATGTTTCTATAAATAGCAGGGAGCATTGGGGTGCGAGTATTTACATGTTTTTCCCACATATATCCTAAAGGTAATCTAGGCCAAAATGATTCTGGCAATTTAAAAATACCAGCTTTGGCATCGTGCCTATCTTCATAATAATTTACAACAGGGTGATATTGAGTGGATAGTAGAAAATCTTTTGCAGCTAGATTATTAAATTCTATCTGCGTTAATGCAGTATCTTCTCTTTCGAAGCTATTTTCAACTTGATCTCGCGGCATGTAAAACTTCCTCTGAGTTATCACTAAATCAGACAAAATACAATAGTAGATGATGAAAATCAACTAATGCATATACAGATACTTATTTAGATTTAAACAAAAGAGAACTCAGTAGAAAATAATATCCTCTCACCTGCGCCTTTCATAAACTAAGCAGCAAACATACAACCTACTGAAGCCACAGCCTGGCAACACATGTTAAATATGATACAGACTAATCGGCTCTGTTGGACCCTCTCAATAATACCTGCTTTCCAACAGAGCCGACCAACTTAAATATAGGCTTCTATTGACAATGGAGGCTTTTTATATTAAGCTTCCATTATAAATGTGAGGTTAAAATTAAAATGAGTGTACCAGCAAATTTAATTAAACGAATTATTAGTGATCAGCTAAATGAATATATAGTGCCTGATATTTATATTGAACGTGAGTGCCAAGCAAAATTAATCTCATTAGCAAGCAACCCTGAAATTATTGTGCTAACAGGGATCCGGCGTTGTGGCAAATCTGTATTAATGAATCAACTACGCCAACATCACGATAAATCAGATTATTATTTTAATTTTGAAGATGAACGTTTAGTCGATTTCACTGTGCATGATTTTCAAACTCTACAAGAGGTTTTTATTGAGCTTTTTGGCATTCAAAAAACCTATTATTTTGATGAAATTCAAAATATTCCTGGCTGGGAAATGTTTATAAGGAGACTATATAATGCGGGATATAAAATTTATATTACCGGATCGAATGCGAATCTTTTTAGTGAAGAATTAGGTACTCGATTAACCGGACGTTATATTCCTGTTACAATCTACCCCTTATCTTTTAAAGAATATTTAACTTATTATGAGCCTACTATAGTCACTTCCAAGCTATTATCAACCATTCAAATAGGAACACTCAACAAACAATTACAAGATTATTTTCAAGATGGTGGGATCCCAGAATTTGTTAAACATCAGCAAATGGACTATTTACATGCACTTTATGAAAGTATTCTCTATCGCGATATTATCGCTAGATACAAAATTAGTAATACAACGGCTATAAAAAAACTCGTTTTTTACCTTGCAAGCAATTGCAGTAAAGAACTCACCTATAATTCCCTTAGGAAATTTCTTGGTCTTGGTAGTGCAACAACCGTATCGGATTATTGTCATTATCTTGAAGGAAGCTTTTTATGCTTTTTTATCCATCGTTATAGTGATTCAGTCAAAGTACAACAACAATCTCCCAAAAAAATCTATTTTTGTGATCACATTCTTGCCAAAATAGTGGGCTTTAGAATTAGCCATGATTTTGGCAGAATGTTAGAAAATATTGTGTTTCTTGAATTAAAAAGACGAGAATATGATGTCTTTTATTATAATCAAACAAAAGAATGTGATTTTATTGTCCGTAAAGGTTCACAAACTATACAAGCTATTCAGGTTTGTGCAAATATAGATCACCCTGAAACGAAAAAACGGGAAATAGATGGTTTAATAGAAGCTTTAGAATATTTTTCTATTACTAAAGGCATCATTATCACAGAACATGAATCTTTTAGCATTCAGCTGGAAAAAGAAGGTCGACAATATATAATTGATGCCATTCCAGCAGCGCAATGGCTTATTCATAATAATCAAAATATCTCTATTGAAAAATGAGTTCCTATATACCAATGCTGATTGCTTATAAAAAAATAGTTCCTAAATCTCGCCAATGAATAGCCAAAATATGATCAGTAAGTTCAACAGGATAGGGTGTTTGACACACTAAAAATCCTTGATTTTTAATACTATATTCTTGCATAAATTGTTTGAGATGTCGAACATCTTTGATACAAGGGGTTGCAGTCCATTTAGCCTTTAACTTTTCGCCCTAAAATCTTTTGTAATGCTTTCATTTCACTCATTCAGATCCCCGGCGTTGCTTCATATCGTATGCGCAATGTAGAATCCATGAAATTAATATAGCGATCATGCACTAATGATTTTAGAGCTTAATTTCGCGCCAGCGACTAACTATTACTTTATCTTATATGTTAGTTATCTCAATATTTACTAACACTGCAATAGCTAGCCCTGTGCTGGATACTATTTCCGTTAAAGATTTAAATGAGCAAGCACAAACTACCCTACAACAAATTCAAGCAGGTGGGCCTTTTCAATATGATCGTGATGGTATTGTATTTTACAATATTGAAAAACAATTACCCAATCAACCCAAAGGGTATTACCAGGAATACACAGTACCCACACCAAATGTAAATAACCATGGCGCACGTCGGATTGTTTCAGGGGAAGTTGCCGAGAAAACCGAATACTATTACACTGAAAATCACTACAGAACCTTTTGGCAAATATTATTAAATGAGTGATCTAAATACATTAAATTCGACCCTAGCCGGGGTGTACCAAATTAGTGGAAAAACAAACGACGTTACACATGCCGCTCAAGCGACAGCTCTAACGTTATTTACAATAAACGCTGAATCTATAAAAAATACACAAGATTTATTCTATGAGTTTGCATCAGTTTTCAATTTTCCAGAATATTTTCGACAAAACTGGGATGCTTTCTATGAATGTTTAACCGATTTAACCTGGATGCATTTTAATGGCATCGTTCTACTTTTAAAACAGAGCAAGCATTTATACGATACTAAGTCTGATGACTTTAAAAAAGTGACTCAAATACTATTATTAGTTGCACAACATTGGCAGAGGCAAAATATTCCTTTTTTCGTATTTATCCATGACTACTCAAATTGGAATTCAGATCTGCCAAAATCGCCCCCCTTCTAAAACCTAAGATACTTAACTAGTAGGACAAAAAACTCTACCCTCTCTTGTTATGTGCAAAAATACGCAGTATAGTTGGATACTCACTCATTTAACCTAACTATGAAAGTAATACCCATGACGCAGTCAACTGCCATACAAGATGCTCGACTTTTAGTGCAAGCTGAATTTCAAGCAGTCGATGATCTCATTATACAAAACCTAGAATCAAAGGTAGGGCTTATTCAAGAAGTGGGACAATACTTACTTCAAGCAGGCGGCAAACGTATTCGCCCCCTTGTATTATTATTGATAGCCAAAGCCTGTGGGCATTTTAATAAGCATCATCTGACTTTAGGCGCCATTATAGAATTTATTCATTCAGCAACGCTATTACATGATGATGTAGTAGATGATTCGAGCAAACGCCGAGGCAAACCTTCAGCCAACCGAGTATGGGGCAATCCAACCAGCGTTTTAGTAGGAGATTTTTTACATTCCCGTGCCTATCAAATGATTAACTCCCTACGTGATTTTAGTTTAATTGACATCTTGGCAGAAACGATTAATATGCTTTCCGAGGGCGAAGTGGTTCAATTAGAACATAGAAAAAATCCTGATTTAACGGAAACGCAATATAATTGGATCATCCATTGCAAGACCGGCACTTTATTTAAAGCAGCAGGCCTTCTAGGGGCTGCTTATAATGAAAACGTAGCCAATCAACTCATTCTGGGTGAATATGGCATGCATTTAGGATGCGCTTTTCAACTCATGGATGATGTCATGGATTATCAATCGGATCCGGAAGTTATGGGAAAAAATATTGGGGATGATCTCAAAGAAGGCAAAATGACATTGCCCCTATTATATGCCTTACAAAAAGGTACACCAGCGCAAGCTCAAATCATTCGATCTTCTATTCAAGAAGCTACGTTAAAAGACTTAAGTGCCATTCAAGATGCCATTGCCTCTACAGGTGCCATTGAATACACTATGGAAAAAGCGCAAGCACACGCAAGCGCCGCTATTTCAAAATTAAATGTCTTATCTCATTCCGTGTATAAAACAGCTTTAATAAAATTAACTAACTTTTCTATACGAAGAGCAGTATAAACACAAGGTTTATGCCCAAATATAGCTCAGCCTGGTAAAGCCCTGCTTTTAGCAGGCCGGCCGCAAGTTCTTAAACTTTGGACAATATGTATAATGTATAATAAAAATATTATTGCGATTATTATTGCTACAATCGGTACGTTACTTGAATGGGCAGAATATACCTTTTATGGCTATCTTGCCTTTAAGATATCCGGTCTTTTTTTTCCGGAAGGTAATGATGTTATTAATTTACTTAAAACGTACGGTATTTTTGCTGCAGGCTATATTATGCGCCCGCTTGGTGCCGTTTTGTTTGGTTATATAGGGGATTGTTTTGGGAGGAAAAGTGCTCTAATGGGCGCAATTTTTCTAATGGGTCTTTCGACGCTGGGTATTGGTTGTTTACCAATCTATACCAGCATAGGCATATGCGCACCTATTGGATTATTACTATTACGGTTATTGCAGGGCTTAGCTATCAGTGGTGAATATAATGGTGCGGGCATTTTTCTTATTGAACAAGTAGGCACACATCGTCCTTGTTTTGCAGGATCCTTTATTTCTGCTGGTGCAGCTGGAGGTATGGCTTTGGGTGGATTAGCCGCCTATTTAGTCAGTTTGCCTGGAGCGCCTGATTGGGCATGGCGTGTGCCTTTTATGCTTGGGGGGGTAAGCTGCATTTTAGGCTGCTTTGCTCGACATTATATTCAGGATCAGCCACAATATTTGAAATCTAAAATAACTGAAAAAATAGGTCAATACCCACTTGTAGCTGTGCTTAAAAATCACTCATCCTCTTTTTTGAAAATATTTATTATTGCTGCTTTTGTTAGTGTATTTGCTTATATTGGGAATATATATATCGTTACTTTTTTAAAAGATATGGTAGGATTGCCTCCACATCATGCTATGTTTTTTGCCATGGCAGCTGAAATTTGCGCAGCTTTGTTAATCCCCTTTATGGGGTACATTGCAGATCACCACAAAAAGCCAGCTGCTCAATTTAAAGCAGGATTAGGATTTGCAATAATCAGCGCACCTTTGATGTTTTACTTAGCATACACTGGAAATTATATTTATATTAGCTTAGCTATGTTGTTATTTGGCATAAGTAATGCCATCGTATCTGGACCTACAGTTAAATTATTAAATGATCAATTTCCTGTTGCATTACGTTATACCGGTATTTCTGTTGCTTGGAATTTGTCTGTTGCAATTTTTGGTGGGACGTCACCGATGATTGCACATGTTCTAGTCAACTCTGTAGCTTGGTGGGGGCCCAGTATTTATATTTCTATAATGGCCTTTATAGTACTAGCTTTTTTGGTGATTTTTCGTTTTCAAGTGGCTCCTCCAATTTTTCAAAAAGCGTACTAGATACATAATTTTTAGCTGGCCCTATTACGGTATATTCTAATTTAAATTTTGAAAAACTTAAAAATTGATATTTTGCTTGGTAGTGATCTTTAATGCACATATGAGTACCGCTTGCACCCATTGATTTTAGAGCTGAATTTCCCGCCAGCGACTAAGCATACCTTGAGTGTGTTAATCAACAAACTATTTTTTGTCCAAAGTTTAAAAGTTCAAATCTTGTTATTCTGATCACTAACCTGTAAAATAAGCAAACTAGATTTTCGAATCCATTTACACTACATCCGGAGATGAATAGTTGTTATTTTTAGTTATTCTTTTATTTTCACTGTTTGCTAGCTTATTCACCTTGAGCAAAGTAGCTCTTGATTTTTCTGAGCCTTTTTTTTTAATTGGATCCAGAATGGCACTTGCTGGCGTAATATTGCTATTACACCAATTTGTTTTTAATCGCAAACAATTTACTGTCATTAAAAAAGAACATCTCTTTGCTCTTTTCACCTTAGGCTTGATTAGTATTTATGTTACCAATATCGCTGAAATTTGGGGCATTCAGTACATGAGCTCTGCTAAAGCGTGTTTAATATACAGTCTTTCTCCTTTTGTTGCAGCTTTAGTTGCTTATCTTGTTTTAAAAGAAACCATGAATAGTAAAAAATGGTTAGGATTATCTATAGGATTCGTAGGGCTGCTGCCTATTTTGTTTGTTAAAACAACCGGTTCTGAATTTACAGGTAATTTAGATTTACTTTCCTGGCCTGAAATTGCAATGTTAATTGCTGTTTTTGGAAGTGTGTATGGTTGGATTTTATTAAAAAAAATCATCAATGAGTATCGTTTTAGCCCCATTATGGCCAATGGCATATCGATGTTTATTGGTGGCGTATTAGCTTTAATCCATTCTTATTTAAGCGGTGAATCTTGGGCCCCTATTCCTGTTATTGGCAATAATGCCATTGCCTTAATGGAATGTGCAATTTGGATGACCTTAATCTCCAATATTATTTGTTATAATCTATATGGGTATTTATTAACTAAATATTCTGCCACTTTTTTATCTTTAGCAGGCTTAATCACCCCCCTATTTGCTTCTTTGTTTGGATGGTATTTTCTCAATGAACAGATTACCTGGCATTTTTATACTTCTATTTTCTTATTTTCTATAGGATTATTTATTTTTTATCAAGAAGAGATTACTACCCGCTTTGATTAATTTTAGAGCCGATTTACATTCCCATACTTATTGCTCTGATGGCTCATTGAGCCCCCAAGCGCTCGTTGAGTTAGCCGTGGCTTCAAACTTGCAAGCCCTCAGTATTACTGATCATGATACCGTTGCTGCCTATGCTCAGGCTCTACCGCTTGCTGAAAAACTAGGATTAAAACTTTTAAGTGGTATAGAGCTCTCTGCTTATTATGAAAGCACCACGGTTCATATTCTAGGATATGGGTTTGATTTAAATAATATACAATTACTTGATTTTTGTAAGCGCTTAACCCAAGCACGCACAGAAGGTAATCACATTATTTTAGAAAAACTAAAACGTCATCGTTTTAATATTAGTGAGCAAGAATTAAGCGAGGCTTTTCCAAATCGGGTTCTGGGCCGTCCTCATATTGCTCAACTTATGGTACGCAAAGGATATATCAGTAGTGTCAAAGCCGCTTTTACTCAATATTTAGGAGACAAGGGTCGCTGCACTAGGCCTCCTTTGAAAGTGTTATCTATACCCGATGCAGTGAGCCTTATCCACCAAGCCGGTGGCATCGCAGTTTTAGCACATCCTCATTTATTTAAAAACAAAAAGCTTGCCCATAAAATTTTAGATACATCCAATAACTTTGATGGCATAGAGACCTATTATGGCCTGATGCCGATACATCTTGAACAACCTATTATGGACTTAGCCAAACAATATAATTTAATTATGACGGGGGGCTCTGATTTTCACGGAGATCTGACCCCTCATCTTAAATTAGGCTGCTCGTTTACCTGTGAAGCTACTTTTGAGCCCTTATATACACTGTATAAAAAAAATAATCCATTTTCAGAAGTTATCTAGTTAACATTTATTAACTAATTCTATTTTACTATTGCTTTATCAAGCAAAAATCAGGTATACTCTGCCGCAAGAGATAGTTTCTGTCGTCATTTGATACCATTTGAGAAGAAAAGATTTAATGAACACTTTATCGGAATTGTCTAAATTAGAAACATCTAAGCCATTTGCCCGCCTAAGGGGGTTTTTATGGCCTATACATGGCCATGAACATAAAAAATTCCTAGCCATGCTCTCCATGTTCTTCTTAATCTCTTTTAACTACAATGTGCTGCGCACCCTAAAAGAAACTTTAGTGGTAACTGCACATGGATCAGGTGCAGAAGTCATCCCTTTCATTAAAGTGTGGGCTATGTTCCCAGGCGCTGTGCTCATGGCCTTTTTATTTGCATGGCTTTCTAATCGATTTTCCAAAGAACGTGTTTTCTATATCTTTATGGGCCTATTTTTAGGGTACTTTGCACTCTTTCTTTTTTATCTATTTCCTAATAATGAAGCGTTGCATTTACACAAAACTGCCGATTGGTTACAGCTCTACTTGCCTAGTGGCTTTAAAGGCTTTACTATCATGCTGCGCCATTGGACCTTTACCTCTTTTTACGTCATGTCTGAGTTATGGGGCAACATTATCCTCATCATGCTTTTCTGGGGATTTGTAAATCAAGTAACTAAACTAGAAGAAGCGAAACGCTTTTATGGTCTTTTAGGTCTGGGTGCCAACATTTCTGGCATCATAGCGGGTCAATCTTCAATTTACATATCTCAACTTAATTTCAATAATAAATTATTTTTTGGAAATACAGCATGGGATCAATCCTTGTTTATGCTCGTATCCCTAGTATTGCTCTGTGGAATATTAACCGTTATCTTATTTTACTGGGTGAATAAAACTATTCTAACGAATCCTTTGCATTATTGTCATGAATCTGCTCGACAAGAAAAAGCAATGAAAGGGAAATTATCTTTAGCAGAAAGCATCACGCATCTCTTAAAATCCCCTTATTTACTTTATATTACACTCATTGTTATCACGTATAATGTCTCAACCAATTTAGTAGAAGTGCTTTGGAAAGATCAAATTCGCATGCTCTATCCTAATGCGAATGATTATAATTTATTTATCAATCAAATAGCGACTTGGATAGGCGTAGTGGCTACTTTTAGTGCCCTATTCATTTCAGGCAACGTCATTCGACGCATGGGATGGACTTTCACTGCAATGCTTACGCCTGCGGTTCTAGGACTTACTAGTATCATATTTTTTGGATTATTATTTAGTCGTGACTTTTTAGAACACAATAATATTTTAATTTTTGGTATGGGCCCGCTGGCGCTCATCGTATTCACAGGGGCCATTCAGAATATTTTATGCCGCAGCGCAAAATATACCTTATTTGATGCTACAAAAGAAATGACCTTCATTCCTTTAAGCGCAGAATCTAAAATTAAAGGCAAAACCGTCATTGATGGCGTATGTAATCGTTTAGGAAAATCAGGTGGCTCGGTTATTCATCAAAGCTTACTCATTACTTTTTCTTCTTTTGCCTGCAGTGCACCTTATGTGGCTGGGATTTTATTTCTTATTTTAGGCACTTGGTTTAGTGCGGCGCGTCTATTAGGGAAAGCGTTTCAGGAATTGTCGTCTGAGACCGTGCCAACCATTCAAACTGAATCTAAAATAGATTCAGAAATAGATTCAGATAAACCAGACCAAGACCCATTGGTGATCTTACCCATCACCTAAAATATGTTGCCACTTTGTTAGAGGAAGGTTTGAAAATTATGAGTACTTTTCCAAAGCTAAATATTTCAAAACCATTTACCCGTGTACGCGGTATTCTCTGGCCTATTCATGGTCATGAACACAAAAAATTTCTAGCAACCCTTACCATATTTTTCTTACTTACTTTTATTTATAATGTATTACGTACCCTAAAAGAAACGCTGGTCGTCACGGCCCATGGGGCGGGCGCTGAAGTTATCCCCTTTATCAAAGTGTGGGCAATGTTCCCAAGTGCGATACTCATGACCTTTTTATTTACCTGGCTCTCTAATCGTTATACCAAAGAGCGGGTTTTTTATATTATCATGGCAATCTTTCTAGGATATTTCACTATCTTTCTTTTCTATTTATTTCCCAATACAGAAAATTTACATCTTCATAAAACTGCCGACTGGCTACAACAGCATCTACCTGTAGGTTTCAAAGGGTTCACTTCCATGCTGCGCCATTGGACCTTTACCTCTTTTTATGTCATGTCAGAACTATGGAGTAATATTATTGTATCTATGTTGTTTTGGGGCTTTATACATCAAATAACAAAACTCGAAGAAGCACGACGCTTTTATGGCCTGTTCGGTTTAGGGATCAATCTTTCTGGTATTTTTGCAGGGCAAATTTCTATTTATCTATCCCAAAAGGCATTTAATGTGAATTTACCCTTTGGCCATACTGCCTGGGACCAATCCTTATTTATGATAATGTCTTTAGTATTATTGTGCGGTGGAGCGGCTTTAGCGATATTTTATTGGATGAATAAAGTCGTCTTAAACGACGCCCTTACTTCACCCCAGGAAAAAATCAATCCAGAACAAGCCATACAAGGCCGATTATCTTTAAGACAGAGCTTTTCCCATTTATTAAAATCTCCTTATTTACTGTATATTACCCTCATTATCATCACTTATAACGTTTCTATTAACTTAATAGAAGTACTTTGGAAAGATCAAATCCATATGTTATATCCCAATGCCAGTGAATATAATATGTTTATTAACCAAGTTGCTACTTGGATAGGCGTGGTTGCTACCTTAAGTGCTTTATTCGTTTCTGGGAACTCTATCCGCTTTTTAGGATGGACCGTGACTGCACTGATTACCCCTCTTATCGTATTTTTAACCAGCATTGTATTCTTTGGTTTATTATTTGGTCGTGAATATTTAGAAAACAGTAATATGCTTGTTTTTGGACTGGCTCCTTTAACCTTAATTGTATTAACTGGTGCCTTACAAAACATATTATGTCGCAGCGCTAAATATACCGTATTTGATTCCACCAAAGAAATGGCTTTTGTCCCTTTAAGTAATGAATGCAAAATCAAAGGCAAAATGGTTATCGATGGCGTGTGTAACCGTTTAGGCAAATCGGGTGGTTCGGTGATTCACCAAAGTTTGCTCATTGCATTTTCTTCTTTTGCCGTCAGTGCACCTTATGTAGCTGCCATTTTATGTTTAATTTTAGGAACCTGGGTAGGGGCTGCCCGCTTATTAGGAAAAGCCTTTAATGAGATTTCAGGCATTACCCCTACTCCTGAAGCAGGGGCACAAGCAGGCGAAGCTAAGCCACAAGAAGTATTAGTTTAAGCGCCAATCAATGGGGCTTAAACTATGTGCTATCAAAAATGCATTAATTTGTGAAAAGGGTCGACTTCCAAAAAAGCCTCTATAGGCTGATAGCGGCGAAGGATGTGGCCCTCGTATAACAAGATGTTTGGATTCATCAATCATACTCCCCTTTTTTTGAGCATAATCTCCCCATAATACAAAAGCAATAGACCGCTTTTGAGTAGATAAATACTGAATAATTTCATCTGTTAAGGCCTCCCATCCTTTACCCCGATGCGATCCGGCAAGGCCCCTTTCTACAGTCAAAATACTATTTAATAGGAGTACACCTTGACGGGCCCAAGCACTTAAATCGCCATGCGCAGCAGGGGCAATTCCACAATCTGACTCTAATTCTTTGTAAATATTTTTTAAAGAAGGCGGTAATTTCATACCCTTATTCACAGAAAAACACAAGCCATTAGCTTGGTCTATCCCATGTTAAGGATCTTGTCCTAACATAACCACTTTAACCTTAGCAAGGGGAGTCATATCGCACCCGCGAAGCGGGTGGCTTGACGGTTGTTAGCAGCCCCGAGGGCTGCCAGTGTGAAGTTTAGTTAGAATTTAAAAATTTCCGTCCTCATCAAAACCGATCGTTCTTTCGAGTTGCTCTTGATTTTGAATATAGTCTT
>CANJXG010000026.1 GCA_947478905.1 Coxiellaceae bacterium | reverse complement strand
TTTTCTTCTTGGGCTTGTTCTGACAAGGTACGAGCATCTTCTTTATCCATCTTTTAACTTCCTGTAATATAAAAAAACTAGTATAATGGATTTGATTTAATTTACAAGCGCATGGGATGTGGGGCGAAAAATGGAAGCCGGGTTAATAGTGAACAATAAAGGCGAAGCAGAAAAAGCAGCTGTAGCAGCACTCAACACCAAAGGTGCAACAGCAAAAATAGCTTCAGTAAGAAAAATGACACAATAAGCAGCGAGCAAGACACAATCAGCAGCGAGGATGAAAACACTGAGTAACAATGTCACATCATTTTCATTCTTTAATGCTTTGAAGAAATTAGACATCATAAATAATACCTTTATAAAAATATTGAAAACAAATCTAAAAAGTTAACTAATTTGCTTAATTTTTTGATTAGAAAGTTAACTATACATGCTCTGCATCAAAAATGCAACCTGTTTTGTATATTTTTGTAGCGGCAAAGTTCAAATCTCCCATTTTTGAAAGATAACTCACAGAATTCTTTTTTTGTATGAATAACTTGTACTCAGAATAACTTGTGCTCATAAGTACGACCACAGACTAATCAAGGAGGATTTATGTTCAAATAAGAAGTTTCTACTTACCTCTCACATCCCTGCTGATTTTTTTAAATTTATTCACGTATTAGCGCAACCACCCTAAACTTAATTTAATTAAATATATTTTTTAATTAAAACCATTAATCGATGCAAAGCACCTCGATTTTGTTGAACTACACGCTGAGCAGCTTGTCCCATCTGAGAGGCTTTAGTTGGATTTTCTAAAAAAGCGCGTATCTGATCTTCAAGCGCTTGCACATTATGCGTCACTATCAAACCTTGATGTTCCACTAAACGCTGACTTATTTCTGCAAAATTAAAATTATAAGGGCCAGTAACAATGGGGAGGCCTAAAGCAGCAGGTTCTAAAAAATTGTGCCCGCCTATTGGTACTAAACTCCCCCCCATAAAAACAAAATCACTCGCCGCATAATATTCTAATAAATCACCCATCGTATCTCCTAAAAATATTTGAGGAGATTCTATTAATTTTGGACTGCTGCGTCTTAAAACACGCCATTTTTGTTCAATACACAATTGATACACTGCTTCAAAACGATCAGGATGACGTGGGACTAATAAAAGTAACAAGGTGGGATATTGTTGGTGTAACTTTAAAAATACAGATAAAATAAGACTTTCTTCACCATGATGCGTGCTGGCTGCAATCCATACGGGACGAGGAGCAGCCGCTTCATTTTTATCCCATATCTGGCGCAATACTAAGCCTTTAGCTTTTATATTATCTGGCAAGCTTAAATCAGATTTAATATTCCCTATATTAATAATTCGATCTTCTGGCATTCCAATGCTCGCATAGCGCTTGGCATCTAATGCACTTTGAGCGGCTACTACCGTAACAGAATGTAAAATCACCCTCATTATCCATCCTAAATACGGATACTGTTTAACGGAACGCGGTGATAATCTTGCATTGGCAATAATAATAGGGATTTTTTTTTGATGCGCTATATATAATAAATTAGGCCATAACTCTGTTTCAATAATAATTAAACATCGTGGAGAAAGTCGATTTAAAAATCGGTTTATTATAAAAGCAATATCATAGGGCAAATAACTATGGAAAATAGTGTTATTTAACTCATTTTTAAAATACGCTTGAACGCGCTGTGACCCTGCTGGGGTCATCGTGGTAATCAAAATCGGCGTATTCGGGTAGGCATCTTGCAATTCTTTAATTAAAGGAATAGCAGACAATAATTCTCCTACAGACGCAGCATGCACCCAAATAGGTTTTAAAGGTTCTTTTTTAGAAGCTATAAAGTTAACTAGTCCTAATCTCTCGGCCCATCTTTCTCGATATGCCGGAAAATAACGCCCACGCCACCATAATCTAAAAAATATAATAGGCAACAGTAGCATGAGCAATACACTGTAGGCTAATCTTAACGTAGAGAAGAGGATCATTAATATAATTCCATAAACTAAATTTCTAACTTAGCTATTATACCAAATATTTAAAAATTAAACAGGACAGACAATATGGACTTTGCGAAAATTATTTCTTTTACCACAGTCGCTATAGCAAGCCTCACTACTTTAAATAGTGTCGCTCATGCGGGCTCGTGCTCAACAGGCTCCTGTTCAACAAGCTCCTATACAACAGACTTCTATACAACTAGCTCCTGTGGAGCAAACCCCTGTGAAACAGATAATCAAGATAATTGCTGTGTTACAACTCAGTGCTGCACTAACTACAAAAGTAATTTTCAGGTATATAGCTATCTTGAAGGGGGAGTGAATGTTGTTAACGGTTATGCGCAAGTCCCCCCAATACCTATACTACTAGGCTCCCCTATTCCTAGTCACGAACGTCCTCGATTTAGCGAATTAGACATTGATTCTGATCTCTACTATGCATTAGGAATGGCACTCAAATATGGATCAACTTGGAGCTATCTACAATATCGACAGCTCACTCCCTCCAATACGACAACCCTTAATAGTTCTTTAAGCACTTTAGGCCACATCATTGATGCAGGGGAGCTTTTTGCTATGAAATCCTATTATCAATGGATTGGTTTTGGATTAGGGGTAGAATATTGTCTTATCCAACCTTGCTTACGCTTTACCCCTTTAATTGATATTAACTGGGTCAATTATGCTTATCAATTTAGTGCAGTGACCCAATCGGGATACCAAAACCTTAAGCAAGAGCGCAATGGTTTGGTAACTGTCAGATTAGGTGCACGTCTTGATTATGACTATCGTGATTTAGTATCGTGGCAATTCACCCTTATGGGATCGCCTCCTTTTACACCGCTTACTATCTATGAAGGTAAAATATCCGTTGCTTATCATTTATATGACAAAAATAATTTTCAAATTAGACCCTATATCGGTTTAAGTTGGCTTTATATTGATCTCAATGATAAAAAAGAATTTACCCTGCATACCCGTTATGAAGCTGTACCTTCTATCTTTGTGGGATTGAATTTTTTAATGTGAGATCAGTGAACTTTTAATACGTTTATTTGACGATTCCTCAAAAGAAGCTGCCCCATATTTAACTTTTTGATCCCTTGCATAAAATAGACATTAACAAGAGAGATATTGTGACCCCTCATTCACAACCTCTTTTGCGTTTCGTATCCTGTTTCATCAACGCCTCTAAAATAGCCTTTCTAGATTCGTAATACAACCCCTGTTTGCACGTCCCGCATTTGGGAAGGGCCACGCTTTAAATCCAGCTCCCCTTCCAAAATACCCTCTAAGCCTTGTGGAAATTGTTCTAAAATTTGCTTCACATCTCTAGCTGGAAGCGCTCCACTTACATTTGCACTCGTTGAAACAATAGGCCCGCCAAACAGATGACATAATTGGGCGGCAATAGGATGTCCTGTAACTCTGACTGCCACAGAGGAAAACTCCCCTTTAATCCAGCGCGGCACTAACTTGGAAACCGGGAAAAGCCATGTATACGGCCCTGGCCATGATGCCAAAGCTGAATTTAATTGCGTTTGCGTGAGCACCTCTAGATTTAAATAAGGTGCTAAACTTTCAAAATCATAAGAAATTAAAATCAATCCTTTGTGCACAGGACGTGATTTTAAATCTAAAATTTTCATCACTGCAGCTTCATTTAAAGGTGCACAGCCTAAACCATATACGGCCTCTGTAGGGTAGGCGATAACTTTTCCGGCTTGAAGATGTTGCACTGCTTTTTCAAGCGTTAGGTTCATCAGTTTCATCATCATAAGGTTCGGCAAATTTACAACTTTTTTGAGGACATACGCGCTCTGTACCTCGCGTTTTTGTGGTTTTTACTGCAGTAATAGGCCACTCACAAAGGGGGCAAGGCCTGGCTAATGGCATATCCCACATAGCATATTTGCAATCAGGATATCTTGCACAAGAAAAAAATATTTTACCATTACGAGATTTTCTTTTTAAAATATTGCCTGCTTTACACTCTGGACATACTACCTGAGTATCTTCTGGCTTTTCTAAAGGCTCCATATGTTTACAGGTTGGATAATGACTACACCCTATAAATCGACCATATCGCCCTTTTTTAATATGTAAAGGATGCGCACACTCCGGGCACACCCGATCTTGGACTATTTCTACTTCCAAAGCAGCGTCTTGCCCATCTTCATTTAAATTTCGAGTGTAATCACATTTAGGATAATCTGTACATCCTATAAATCGACCCCGTTTACCTAATCTAATCGATAAAGGAGAACTACATTTTGCACATTTTTCATCCAGGGCTTCTTGGGTTACATCTTTTCTTTGAACATTTTTTTCCACATCATGGATAGTAGCAATAAAAGGGGTCCAAAATTTAGCTAATAAAGGTTTCCAAGATGCTTCCCCTCGGGCGACTGCATCCAGATCATCTTCTAATTTTGCAGTAAAATCATAATCTACATATTGTGTAAAATATTTTGTTAAAAACTGAGTGACTACCCGCCCTACATCGGTTGGATAAAAACGTTTTTGTTTTAATTCAACATATTCACGTTGCTGCAAAGTCGTAATAATAGAACTATAGGTGGATGGACGTCCAATCCCTAATTCTTCCATGGTTTTAATCAGGCTTGCTTCTGAAAATCTTGGAGGAGGCTCTGTAAAATGCTGTATGGGTTTAATATCTTGCATCGGTAGCTTTTCGCCTACTTTTAATGCAGGTAAGGTTTTTTCTTCTTCATTTTGTGCATCATCTTTCCCTTCTTCATACACTGCTAAAAATCCAGGATCAGCAACCACAGAACCATTGATTCTAAAAATATTATCGGCCCCACTAGATAAATCACACACTACCGTATCAATAGTTGCATGGGTCATTTGCGAAGCAATAGCCCGCTTCCAAATTAAAGCGTATAATTTTAACTGTTCTGGGGCGAGATATTCTTTTATTTGTTCTGGCGTTAATTGAGCAGACGTCGGACGAATCGCCTCATGCGCTTCTTGTGCATTTTTAGATTTTGTTTTATAAATGCGAGCTTCCAAAGGCATAGCCTGTTTGCCATACCGCTGCGCAATGACTTCTCTTATTTCTTCAAGTGCTGTACTAGATACGTTCACCGAATCTGTACGCATATAAGTAATCAAACCTACCGTGCCTTGACCCACGTCAATACCTTCATACAACTGCTGAGCAATTTGCATGCTCCTTTTTGTTCCATAGCCTAATTTACGAGAGGCTTCTTGTTGCAAGGTTGAAGTAGTAAAAGGGGGAGATGGATTCCGTTTGCGTTGCTTTTTTTCAACATTCACAACTATCAGCTGAGAATGTCCCTGAACTTTACAATATTCAACCGCTGCTTGTGCCTGATCAGCAGTCACTATTGAAAATTGTTTTAATTTTTCCCCTTTATACTCAACTAGTCTAGGGCTAAAATTCAAATTTTCTTTTTCAGTGAGGGCTTCAATCGTCCAATATTCTTTAGATTCAAATTTTTCAATTTCTAATTCTCTTTCGACTATTTTACGCAGCGCTGGCGATTGCACCCGTCCCGCAGAAAGACCAGGTCGAATTTTTTTCCATAACTGAGGAGATAACTTAAAACCCACTAAATAGTCTAATGCTCTACGCCCCATTTGTGCATACACTAAATCCATCGATAATTCACGGGCATTATCTATCGCTTCTAAAATAGCTGCTTTTGTAACTTCATAAAAAACCACACGCCGTACTGGTTTTGACTTAATGAGATTTTTTTCTTTCATTAATTCATACACATGATACGAAATAGCCTCTCCTTCACGATCAGGATCGGTTGCTAATAATAATTCATCGCACGTTTTTAACGCATCTGCAATGGCTTTAACATGTCGTGCATTGCGTTCAACCACAACATATTTCATAGCAAAATCATTATCTGGATCAACGGCTCCTTCTTTTGGTAAAAGATCACGAACATGACCATACGATGACAAGACTTTATAGCCTTTGCCTAAATATTTTTGGATCGTTTTCGCTTTAGTTGGCGATTCTACAATTAATAAACGATCACCCATTATTGTCTCTCCCCTCTATTCAATTGACGCAGATACCCACCTGGCACTGCTAGAATGATACCTTCTAATTCCATCTCTAATAATATATTACTGAGTTTTTCTATAGTAAAACCAGTTCTTTCTACCAAACTATCTATTGGGGTACAAACATACCCAATTGCCTCTAATAATACATTCGTTTCACTCGGTTGTTCTTTCTTATGCTCTACTATGGTCTGCCTACTCTGTGCATTCACCACAAATTTTTCTTTAGCCTCATAACTACAGACATGAATAATACTGTGAATTTCTTCTATCAAATGCTGAGCAGTTTCGACACATTTTGCACCTTGTCGAATTAAGCTATTACATCCCTTAGCAAGGGGGTTATGGATAGAACCTGGCATTGCAAATACTTCTCTTCCTTGTTCTAATGCATAATTTGCAGTGATCAAAGAGCCACTTTGTAAAGCCGCTTCAACCACAAATATACCTACACTCAAACCACTAATCAAACGATTCCGTTTAGGGAAAAATTGTGCCTTAATTTCAACCCCTATTGGAAATTCACTTACCAAAGCACCAGCATGCACAATCTCATTGGCTAAAGATTCATTGCATTTTGGATAAATTTGATCTAATCCATGTCCTAAAACCGCAATGGTTAAGCCACCACCTTGCAAAGCGCCTTTATGACTGGCTGCATCAATACCCATTGCTAAACCACTAGTCACCACCATCCCTTGCTCACTTAAAGATTTTGCAAAATGAAAAGCATCTTCAAATCCCACCGGGGTAGGATGGCGCGATCCCACCATGCCAATTTGAGGTAAACTTAAAATAGTAGGATCACCTTTGACAAATAAAACGGCAGGCGCCTGCGCAATTTCTTTTAATCGAGGAGAATACAAAGGCGAGGTTATTTTAATAATATGATGATTATGAGCAGCCTCTACCCAGGCTAAATCTACCTCAACACCCTTCCAATCTAAAGGAATGGTAAGCGAACGCGGATCAAGATAATTACTTAAATCCGATCGTAATTTGCCTTCTTTAAAAAAAACACTCAAATCACTACTTAATGCTAATAATTTTTGCATTCTGGCAGAACCAATATAAGGCTGGCGCCATAATGCAAGCCAATAAGCTAAATCTCTATCTATACTCAAAATTATAATCCTAGATATTTAATGAATTGCAAGTTTAAGGCCTTTTCACCTCATCTTGCAAATATATCGGTCTTAAAGAGTTGGTCACTAAACCAAAACTAACCTTCTCAAAAGTTTTAAAAACCATAAGCTCTCCAACTTTTTGTGGTAAAAATTGAATTTTATGCGTATTTTCACAAAACAGTTTTCTAAAACAATACAATGCCCGTATTCTCGAGGGCTCATCATTTTTAGTTTGATAAATAGCTAGAATTTCGCCAGGTTCCCGACCTTGATCTCTCCCACCAGTAATCGCCACTACATTATACTGCCCTATTTGGGTTCCTTCTCCTCCAAGTACAGCAACTATTACGCCACATGCTATAGTCTCTGGCGCATGGAGATAAAAACAAGGTGTATGAGTGATTGCCTGAAAAGGAAGGAGTTTATCTCCTATTTTAATTTCTTCTAATGCTTCTTCTAAAACCAACGTTGATGCTTGATCAGCGCAACCCAGTTGAATAACTCTTGCAGTGCCCAATAAAATAGCTTCTTTGCCTAAACACACCTTCGTTCTAGGATCAATTAAATCTGGGCCTGGTTTATAAACCCCATATCTATCACCCAATTTTACATCGCACATCACGGAAAAAAAACGAAAACATTGACCTACTAAAAGATGTTGATCATCTATCTCTAAAATCTTCGGCGCTTTAGCTAAGTCATTATTGTTTAAAACGAGCGATCCATTTAAAAACGGGCCAATCACCTTTAAGGCCATCGTGGGAATTTCTCTTTGGGCAGGAAAAATTTGTATTGAGGGACTTAATTTTACATGTTTTGGAGAGGCTAAGCTTATAATAGGCAAAAAGGACGAAAAAAAAGTTATAGAACTTAGCGCTAATATAATTATCCACTTATATTTTATAACCGTCCCCATTGTCTATCATCTCCTTTAGAATTTATATTTAATATACTATAATATAGCTAATACTCACAAAGCACAGTATACTGCTTTTATTTCAAATCGTAATATTTTTCAAGCTAACTAATATGAATATCATTTTTGCAGGAACCCCTGAGTTTGCCAAGATCCAACTCGCAGCGCTTATCAAGGCCAATTTCAATATTGTAGCGGTTTATACTCAACCTGATAGACCAGTTGGCAGGGGTTTGAAATTACAACCCTCTGCAGTCAAGCAAGCGGCCTTAAAAGCGAATCTTCCAGTAGAGCAGCCTCTTAATTTTAAATCCATCCAAGCTCAAGATACGTTACGCTCTTATCATCCAGATTTAATGATTGTGAGCGCCTACGGATTACTCTTGCCCAAAATTATTTTAGACATTCCTACTAAAGGATGTTGGAATGTACATGCCTCTTTGTTACCTCGTTGGCGAGGAGCCGCTCCTATTCAACATGCACTCTTAGCCGGAGATACTCAAACCGGTATTACGCTGATGCAAATGGATGAAGGCCTAGATACCGGCAATGCGCTTGCAACGGCTCCGCTTGCTATTACCTCCACCGATACCAGCGCCAGTATACATGAAAAACTTGCTCATATAGGGGCAGATTTATTATTATCATTTTTAAAAACTCATTCTTTGACAAGTGAAATAATTTCAACTCCTCAAGATAATAGCCAAGCTAGCCTCGCTCCTAAAATTAATAAATTACACGCTAAATTAGATTGGACTCAAGATGCTGCGTCTTTATTAAGAGCCATTCATGCCTTTAATCCCTGGCCTGTGGCACATACCAATATAGGTGCTATCACCCTAAAAGTGTGGGAAGCAGAAATAGTGTCTTCTGATTTTAATAAGCACGCTACACCGGGCACTATTGTGCAGCAATCTGCCTTAGGTATCGAGGTACTAACGGGTCAGGGTATCTTGCGATTAACTGAAATACAAATGCCTGACAAACGTAAAATGCCAGTTTGTGAAATCTTAAAATCCAAATCTGCCCTATTTGCCCCTGGCAACCATTTTAATTAATTTTTTAAAAATGCAACACAAAAATAAAAATAACCATCCTCGCGCTATTGCAGCACGCATTATTAAATCTGTCATTATAGATAAAAAAGAATTTACGAGTTTAAATCATCCTCTCATTCAACCATTATCTGATTTACAATCCCGCTCCCTTACCCGATATTTATGTTTTCAAGTATTGCGTTTTTATCCTAAATTAGAGTGTCTAGCAAATCATTTTATTAATAAAAAACTTAAATCTAAAGATCAAGATATTTGGGCCTTAATTTTAATCGGGCTTTTTGAACTTCAAGATAAACCTGAACAAGCCTATATGATTGTCAATGAGACCGTTAAGGGCGCAACTATGCTTAAAAAAGAATGGGCTAAAAATTTAATTAATGCAATATTACGAGCTTATATACGTCAACAAGCAGCACTGCCCAATACTATAACCAGCACTATTGAATATCAAACAGCCCATCCTCAATGGCTGGGGGAGAAAATACAAACTGCCTGGCCACAAGATTGGGAAGCCATTATTGCAGCAAATAACCAACAAGCTCCATTATGCTTACGGGTAAATCAAACACTATATTCTCGAGATGAGTATGCTAAAATATTAGATAGCCATAATATACACTATCAATTTATTCCCCATACTGCTATGGGGGTGTGTTTAGAATCTGCTATGGATGTTTACTTATTACCTGGTTTTGAGCAAGGATCGGTTTGCGTACAAGATGGTGCAGGACAGCTTGCTGTAGAATTACTAGAACTAGCCCCTGGTTTAAAAATATTAGACGCCTGTGCAGCGCCTGGTAGTAAAACGGGTCATATTTTAGAAACTCAGCCCTCTACAGAATTGTTAGCCATTGATCTGAGCGCACCTCGCGTGCAACAACTCAAACAAACATTAGAACGTATAGGCGTCAATCAGGATAAAGTTCACATTAAAATTGCTAATAGCAGTGAACCTGCTACTTGGTATGAGCCAAGCCAAGGCTTATTTGATAGAATTTTACTAGATGCGCCTTGCTCTGCACTAGGGGTGATTCGTCGGCATCCAGATATTAAACTTTTAAGAACGCCCGAACAAATAAAATTAGTTTGCCAGGAACAAAAAAAATTACTCCATGCCTTATGGCCCTTATTAAAGCCAGGTGGCATTTTATTATATGCAACGTGTTCTATTTTACCGCAAGAAAATGAAAAACAAATCGAAGAGTTTTACCAGCATATTTTGAGTACAGAAAATAATATGCACATTATACCTATTGAAGCGCCCTTTGGGATCGCATTACAATATGGGAAACAAATCCTACCCGGGCAATCAAATATGGATGGATTTTATTATGCAAAACTGAGGAAGGTTTAAAGGTTTAAAGGTTTTAAAATTAGTTTTAATCTGATCCCTTCTCCCGATACAGGAGAAGGTGCCCATAGGGCGGATGAGGGGTTTTAAATATAGTACCTACGTATGTCCATGCCCAACAATGCGTCTTATTAAACGGGGTCTGGCATTTTGCTCTATAAACTCTATCACTTTACTCGCAATATCTCGCTTGGTTAATCCTTCTATGCCTTCTATTCCTGGAGTAGAATTCGCTTCTATAAAATAAGAACCACCTTCACTTCTTCTCAATAAATCTACGCCTGCAAATTTTAATCCTAACATCCGAGTGGCTCTAATTGCCATTTTTCTTTCTTCAGGCGTTAATTTAATACGATATGCCTTTCCGCCTTGATGAATATTACTTCTAAAATCACCATCTTGAGAGCGACGCTCCATAGCGGCAATCACTTTATTGTCTAATACTAATACTCGAATATCGCTACCAGCACTCTCTTTAATATATTCTTGCACTAAAAAGTCCGCTTTTAAGCCTCTAAAAGCTTGAATAACCGCTTTAGCAGCTTTTCCTGTTTCAGCCAAGATAACACTTTCGCCTTGCGAGCCTTGTAATAATTTTAAAATCAAGGGCGCACCTTTGACCATGTTAATCATATCTTTGGTATCTTCTGTCGAACGACCGTAGACGGTAATAGGCATAGGGACATGCCCCCTGGCTAATACCTGGTGCGCCAACAACTTATCTCTAGAACGACGTATTCCTTCAGCCGTAGTTAAGGTATACGTGCCAAGGGATTCAAATTGACGAACGATAGCAAGGCCATAGCCGGTAATAGATGCACCGATACGAGGAATAACGACATCATAAGCGGGTAAAATTTCCCCTCGGTAATGAATAGACTGGCCCGAATCAGAAATATTTACACAGCAATGAAGCACATTGATAACATCTACTTTATGCCCCCTGGCCTCTCCTGCGGCCACCAATCGTCTGGTAGAGTATGAATTAGGCTCTCTGCTTAAAATACAAATTTTTAAAGATTTATTTTTATCGCCTCTTTCTGTAGTTTCATATAAATCAGCAGATAACGCTCCTAAAAGAAAAGAGGCTTCTGGCACAATAATAAGATTGCCTGCCATCGCACTGCGACCAATCAACATTCTACTACTCATTTCTTCTCGATTGGTGAGTGTAATTTCAATAGGCCAACTGTGTTTTCCAAATTTAGCCGTAGTGCGGATCACATATCGTAGTTCCGTTTGTTGATTTGAACTCGTGATTTTTCTCTCTTCTACTAAATCCGCTATACAATACACTTCTATTTCTGGCCGCTCAGGGATAGGATGGATCCCAAATCGAACTTTTTCTAGCCCATCTTCTTCAAATTTTTCAACCATAAAAGCATGTAACGCCGAGGTTCGAGCGCCGGTATCGATTTTAGCTTTAATAGCCGGGAGCTTTAAATCGGGTAAGGCCACCCATTCTTCGCATCCTATTTGAATAATATCTTTTTTTGACATGCCAGATTCCTAAATGTAATAAATGAATAATGAATTATACAAGGCTCGATAACAAAATCACACCCAATATGCAATTTAATATAAATAAAAAATAAGTTTAATAGTTAACTTTATTTTAAGCCCTTATATTTTTATTAAAGTAACTTTGACTTGCAAGCAATAAGCCAGTATACTGCCCTTAATAAATTTTATCTATACACAACGAGGTATCAATAATTATGGCAAACGAAATTATCGCTCTTGCATTAGGTTTAATGGCAGGTATGTTTTTTTTCTTAGGGGCCACTTTCCCTGTCCTTGCTATCCCCCTTATTAGCATTGCTGTTACAGGCGCAAGTACACTTTTTATATTTGCCATCCTCAAGTTTATCAATACGCTCCAAACTGCAGATACAGTTCTAAGCACAGTTCGAGAAGATGCACAGGAATATTATGATGAAAAATACGAAGATGTTACAAAACAGTTGTATGCGCAAATCGATGCCTTGATAGAGACAATCAATACCACTTTCGAAGCGAAACTGGAAAAAGTAAATACCACTTTGGAAGCAAACCTGGAAAAAGCAAATACTACTTTAGTCTCTTTAAAGACAGATACTATTGCGGCTTTACAAACTACTACTCAGCAAGAGTTGAACCGCGCTAAACTCTCAATCCGTAAAGCATTGGCTACTTATAACCATATGCTACTCTTATCAGACCATACCAACGAAGGATTGCAATCAGAACCCAACACTTTCAAGGTGCCTCAAATTTTAGGGTATCTAGCAGGAACCTGTGGTGCTATAGGCGCTATGACAGGAGGCCTCCTGGGTCTACCCTTGATGGGCGCAGCATTAGGTGCGGGTACTTTTGCTTATAGTCAATATCAGCCGCACAAAAAAGCATTTTTGAAAAAAATAGCAGATAATAAGCTTCAGTGTAAGTTTTTAAATGATCAAAATGAAATACAAGAAGCTATCTTTGATGTTGATTTCTTACAAGAAGATACAGAGCTAACTGAAGCGCTTGTAACACAACATGAAACGTTAATTTTAGAATATATTAATCTGAACATTATCCAACAAAATGTTATCTCAGGAGTTCATTTTGCCAAGCCAGAGAATATAGAACCTATACACCCACAAGCACCAAAAGAACAAAATATCTCTTTATTGGAGTTGCTTGCTACACAACCTATTCTTTTTCGACAAACCCGTAAAAAGAAGGTGCAACATAATAAGGCGGGCAATGATTCGCGAGTAGGCTCTAACCAGACGAAAAAACAAAGACGAAAAAACAAAGACGAAAAAACAAAGACGAAAAAAAAGACGAACAAATAAAAAATAAAAATAGTAAAGTCTAGGAATAATATTTATACTCTTGTATTGCTTCTAACATATCTTCATCTCGGGCTGAAGCAGCCACTTCAACGTGCTCAAAGCCCTGAGATTTCACAAAATTCTGTACCCGCACACTAGGCACAATCACAGGAATGTGCTTCACAGATATAGAAAAACCACATACTATTTTTAATAAATTCTCCACGCCATTTTGACTGGTAATACAAATAAATTTCTTTTTTGCACGCGCTTGAACCCACGGTTGAAAAGCAGTTTGTAATTGTATTGGAGTATAGACTGGACAGGTACGTTTATATAATACAATGTTTTTAACACAAACCCCTTTACCCTCTAAATTATGCCCTAAAAAATCTCTTCCCCTTTCTCCTGTCAAAATCAAAATATTTTTTTTATAAATATTTTTTGCTTGCAATAAATCTATCTCTAATAATTGCTCACTGGTAACCCCTGCTAATGGTGTATACGCTATGCTTAATCCTCGTGCTTGCGCCGCCTGCGTGGTAGCTGCTCCCATCGTTACAATAGGAATATGAGAATAATTTTTTAACATGCTTATCCACTCTTCTGATAATGCCCATACAGCATTTTGGCTAATGATAATAATCAAATGGGTTGTTTTTAAATACGCTTGAATGTTGAAATTCGTATGGTTAAGCACTTGAATAGTTATGGTAGGCAACACTATGGCCTCCCCCCCTACTCCCTCAATTAATTTTTGAAGTGTGTTATTTTGATTAATAGGGCGCGTGAGTAATACTGAATAAAATGGTTTAAAGTAATTCATCTATAATTTGACGGGCACCTTGCTGTAATAATTGATCTGCTACATTGTGGCCAATGGCAATTGGACAAGAAACATCGCCAATGGCACTGCCTTCTAATATCACGGTACCCGAAGTATTGAGCACCCTTCCTATTAATTTTATCTCATTTAAATTATCGCCTTGCAAAACCGCATATCCAGCCACCGGGACCTGGCAGCTGCCCCCTAATTGCGCATTCATAGCCCGTTCTGCTTGCACACATACATGTACCGCCATATCGTTCAAGGGGGCCAATAAAGCAAGCATATCGCTATCTTGTGAGCGACATTCAATTCCCAAAGCCCCTTGCCCTACTGCAGGCAGTACTTCTTGTATGGTAAATAGTTGTGAAATATGATGGTTTAAGTTTAAACGCGCTAACCCGGCCGCAGCTAAAATAATTGCATCGTATTGCGCATCGAATAATTTTTCTAATCGGGTAGGCACATTGCCTCGCAATATTTGGCAATCACAATCTGATCGTAATACTTTAATTTGGCTTTGCCTTCTTAAACTCGAAGTTCCAATGACAGGATTAGCACACAATGCCATTAAATTTTCACCCTTTCGTGAAATTAAAGCATCTCTAGCCTCCTCCCGTGCGCAGTAAACCGCCAAAGTAAGCCCTTCTAAAAGTTGTGCGGGTAAATCTTTGACTGAATGCACAGCAATATCGGCTTGGCCGTTTAATAGAGCCTGTTCAAGCTCTTTAACAAATAATCTCTTGCCCCCTATTTTGGCTAATGAAATATCTAAAATCTGATCGCCTTGCGTTTTAAGGGGAAGTAATTCAATAAGTAAATCAGGATACAAAGCGAGTAATTTACTTTTAATAAAATTAGCTTGCCATAATGCAAGTTGACTCATTCGAGTGGCAATACGTACTGTTTTCACAAATGCTTCCAAATCCATTGACCAAGATCCGTTAGTTCTTGTGAAGAGACATTATGTAATATAGGATAAGTATGCCATTCCACAGTGCACCCCAACTTTTGTAAGCAAGCTAAACTTTTCTCCCCTAATTCCAAAGAGACCACTGGATCCCGTGGACCATGTGCCATAAAAATGGGAAGTATCGCGGTAGTGGTTGAGCTGGATATCGTATGCTGCAAAGGCAAATAGGTTGAAAGGCCTGCTACACCACCTAATACATGAGCAAAGTGTAAACTGGTATACAGAGCAAGCGCACCGCCTTGGGAAAAACCAATTAAAAAAATATGATTATAAGCGATCCCTTCTTGATGTTGGTTTTGAATCAAGTCACACAGAGTATGATAGGCAAGCTCGATACCTTGTGCATCTTCTTGAGAGTGCACAGATAAACCTAAAATATCATACCACGCGGGCATATGGTACCCATTATTTATGGTAACGGCTTGGTGTGGCGCATGCGGAAAAATAAAGCGTATCTTGTGATCTGCTGGCAACCCAAGCTCAGGTATAATGTCCGCAAAATCATTTCCATTCGCCCCTAATCCATGAAGCCAGATAACACATGCTGTTGCTGGACCTGATTTTGGCTCTTTAACAATTTTTTTTAATTTTTCTGTTATCATCTTATTTATTTATGTCCAAATTCCAAATTACTATGAGTTATAAAAGTTACAAATATTTTGTATTATTCAATTTAATATGCACCAGCTTAATATTAACCGGTTGTGGCCAAATAGGCCCTTTATATTTACCATGTTGCCCATGATGTTCTCATGAGTGCTATTCAGTATCGCCATAATAGACTGTTTATCGAAGCACTATCGATAGAAACGCTTGCAAAGCGCTATGGTACACCCTGTTATATTTACTCCAAACACTCTATAACAGAAAATTATCACGCTTTTGATGCATTACGCCACCCTCACCGGATTTGTTACGCTGTAAAAGCGAATTCAAATCTTGCCATTCTAAATGTGTTAGCACGCTTAGGTTCAGGCTTTGATATTGTCTCTAAAGGTGAACTGGCTCGAGTACTAAAAGCCGGTGGAAGCGCTCAAAAAACCGTTTTCTCTGGGGTTGGCAAAACCAGTGCTGAAATTGAATACGCCTTAAAATCTGGTATTTTCTGTTTAAATGTTGAATCGCAATCAGAACTAGAACGTATAGCAAAAATTGCAACGCATTTAAATATGCAGGCACCGATTTCACTACGAGTGAATCCCGATGTAGATCCTAAAACCCATCCCTATATTTCTACCGGTTTAAAAGATAATAAATTCGGTTTAGAACCCACCTTAGCGCTTGAATTATACACCCTTGCACACCAAAACCCCAACCTTAGAATTCAGGGTTTAGCGTGTCATATTGGATCGCAAATAACAGAATTAAATCCTTTTATAGAATCTATTAAAAAATTAAAACACATTATAAATCAGTTGCAAGACAAAAATATTCATTTATCGCATCTGGATATTGGAGGGGGCTTAGGAATTAATTATCAAGCACAAAATATCCCTTCCCCTGAAGAATATATTCAAGCTATCTATAATGAAATAAAAACCCTGCCTTTAGAAATTATCTTGGAGCCAGGTCGCGCTATTGTTGCCCAATCAGGAATTTTAGTAACCAAACTAGAATACATCAAAAACACACCTTATAAAAACTTTGCTATTGTCGATACGGGGATGAATGATTTATTGCGCCCCGCACTATATGGTGCCTGGCAAAATATTATTCCAAGCCACATTAAAGATCTCCCCCCTCATACCTATGATATAGTAGGTCCCCTATGTGAGACAGGGGATTTTATAGGAAAAGAGCGTATTTTATCTATAGAAGAAGGGGATTATCTTGTTATTGAAGATTCTGGAGCGTATGGCTTTAGCATGAGCTCGACGTATAATTCACGAGCACGCCCACCAGAAATTATGGTAGATGGCGCTTCGCATCATTTGATACGTCAACGGGAAGAGTGGGAAAATTTAACAGAATTAGAATCTATATTGCCACTCTAGGATGGGTTCTATACACTATCAGTTATGATCACTAAAATTTATTTTACAAAAATGCAAGCTTTAGGGAATGATTTTATTATTCTTGAAGCCGTTACTCAAACTTTATTATTAGATAGTAAACTAGCAAAAAATTTAGCAGATCGTCATTTTGGAATTGGCTGTGATCAAGTACTACTGCTAGAGCCTCCTAGAAATGCTCAAGAAGATTTTTTTTATAGAATTTTTAATGCCGATGGAGAGGAAGTCAATCAATGTGGCAATGGGGCACGTTGCATTGGTCGTTTTATTTTAGAAAAAGGATTAAGTCAAAAGAAAAACTTAATCTTAGGGACACGTCAAGGACCTATTCACTTAGCTTTTAACTCTCCTGATATTGTCACTGTCTTGTTGCCTAAACCAGAATTTGAACCAGAGCGCATCCCTATTAATCCAAATACACCTATTGTTCCAAGCTATTTAGGGCACTATGGGCTTCCTTTTGGAAATGAAACTAAAATAGCCACTGTGCTTTCTTTAGGCAATCCTCATTGTGTCTTTTGTGTTTCCAATATTCAAGATATCGATCTCGAGGCACTTGCTACTAAAATACACAGATTGGATTTTTTTTTAAAAGGGGTTAATATTGGAATTATGCAAATATTAGCTAAAAATCATATTAAATTACGTGTTTTTGAAAGGGGTTCTGGGGAAACCTTGGCTTGTGGATCAGGCGCATGTGCTGCGGTGATTGCCGGTATTTGTAATAATACACTGAGTACGGAAGTAAAAGTAGAAATGGCAGGAGGCGCTGCCATTGTAAACTGGCCTACTCCTGAAAGTCCAGTCTCTCTATCGGGCGATACCAAGTGCGTATTTGAGGGTTTTTTTGTTTTACAAAATCAACCGAACTTTAACATCATGCTGCAAAAGCATTAAGATAGTAAATACAATTATTATGAAAGCACGTTTATTTTTTACAATTGGTTTTGGAGTCTGTGCTGTGATGCTAGGCGTGGCTTACTTTTTACAATATGGGTTACATCTAGAACCCTGCCCATTATGTATATTAGAACGCATAGCTGTTTTGGTAACCTTGGGTCTTTTTGGTTTGGCCGCATTGCACAACCCAGGAAAAATAGGGCAAAAAATTTATAGCCTACTCATTAGTAGTACGCTTATATTAGGGTTAGGGATTGCCGGTCGCCATCTTTATCTACAAAATCTCCCTAAAGATCAAGTACCTGATTGTGTGCCAGGATTTGATTATTTAATCGAAAATTTTCCCCTATCTGAAGTCTTAACGTTGCTCGTTCAAGGCTCGGGGCAATGTGCTCAAGTAGGCGCTCGTCTATTGGGACTTTCCTTATCGCAATGGACGGCTATTGCGCTTATGGGCTTATTATTTTGGAGTCTTTCACCCTTTTTTGGGATAATTAAGCAAAAACCGAATCTCTAAACCAGCAAACACCGTGATCTAACCCTATCCTGCGCTAGTACATCCTTTTGATCAACCATATTATCATACAGTAGTAATCCTTTACCCGGTGTTACAACATCACAATCCTTGTGAATATTGCTGAACTCCATTTCACAATCGATATGGAGTACTTTTACTGTAGCAAATTCTAAGCAAAATATGCAAGCATATAAAAACCAGTTAGAAAACTAATAATCTTCTAAGTATTGTAATTTATCTGGTGCACCATTCCACTGTTGCGCATCTTCTTTAGGCTCTTTATGCATCGTTAAAACGGGCCATTTTTTAGCTCTTTGCGCATTAATTTCCAAAAATTGTTTTTGCTCATCAGGTACATCCTCTTCTGACATAATGGCATTCGCGGGACATTCAGGCTCACATAAAGCACAATCAATGCACTCATCGGGATCAATCACCATAAAATTCGGTCCCTCGTGAAAACAATCCACAGGGCACACCTCGACACAGTCAGCAAACTTGCATTTAATGCAATTTTCCGTTACTACAAAAGTCATAATTTTTCCGCCTATTTTAAATTTAAATTTAAATTTACCTTAAATTTTAATCAATATCACCTATCACCATAGGATAGCATAAAATATTTATTATTATTTTTTTTCGATTATAGGTATAATTACTTTTTCTTTACTATCTTTTTGGAGTGTATTATAATGGCTACCTTAAAAAAACCCATCCCAAGCAAACCATC
The DNA here is from genome assembly GCA_947478905.1 of Coxiellaceae bacterium. GTDB lineage: Bacteria > Pseudomonadota > Gammaproteobacteria > Berkiellales > Berkiellaceae > CANJXG01. The sequence goes on along the minus strand of CANJXG010000026.1, from coordinate 1,433 downwards.
TCTTAAGCTTGCAAGGCTTGAACACCATTTTTATAAGAGTCTTACAGACTTAACCAATTACGCTATCGAACAAGAAAATCATCTAAGCGATACGCTGGATACTTTAAATGCAAAATTAAAAAACGCACTGCTTGCGCAAAAAGCCAATAAAAAACCTAAAAAACCTATCACACCAGCAGTAGCAAAACAAGTACTCAAAGCCCAAACAGAAATTGATACTCTTGAACTAGAAATTGCCTTACTCACTGATCAACTAAGTTTAATGACACAAAAAGTAGATCATGTACTGGCCATTGATGAGTTACCCAATACTATTACTATTACTATGGCGACCCCTGTTAAAACTAAAAAAACAAAAACAATAGCAAAATTAACACCAAAAAAGCCAATAGCTCAACCCGTTGCTAATCAAATAGCAAAAAAAGTAAAATCAAAAACTAAAAAAGCAGAACCAAAAACAGAAAAATTTGATTTGTCTGAATTTTTCACGCCCGATATGGATTTTGGATTTGTATCAGCCTCTGAATCTGAGTCAAATGAGCAGTCTGCTAGTATAAATTAATTCTAATCTTGGTAGGGGTCGGGGTGCCGCGATTGCGCACGGTCCCCCTCCCACACCCAAAGACCTATTTAATAATTTATTTCCCAATCGATTGCGCTCTAATTGCTTCTTGAATCTTTACTTTTACCGCTTCTAAATTGAAACTTGCTCCTTTTTGCATGGGAGGAAATTCAATAGCCGTTTTCGCCACTTTTTCAATTTCTTGTTGAACCGCTACAAAGCGCCAAAATTCAAATTTAAACCAATCAAAGTAAGCATAAGAGCCAATGTTCCCTGCAGACCACCCTGTACGTTCAAAAGGATCTAAACGCAAATTAACCAAAAAAGGTACTCTAAATCCGCCTTCCATAGCAGTCCCTTTACCGGCTGCAAAAGGTGTTTGCCCCCATCTGGCCAAGTAAAGTTTTCAGCAGCATTCTCGGTAGTAATGACCACAATGGTATTTTCATCTAATCCTTTTTCCTTGAGATATTTCATGACATTACCTACAATATCATCAAACTGAGCCATCCCTGCTTCTTGCACAGACCATCCATTTATCGCCTTAAACTCAACGGCTTTTGGATCCATGAACATCCAGTCACAAATCAAGAATTTAAAAAATTTGTAGAGGCAACAAAATATATCACTACGGCGGAACAAAAGCCGGATTGGGAACTTTTAAAAAAACAACTTCCCATCAATACGCCCAAACCGCCGAAAAGCCAATTAGTCCCTAGCTCCGTGTCCTTCCGGTGAATACGTGTGACATAACCTACCCATAAATATTATTCTTATTGAATCAATAAAAATTTAATTGAGGAGATAAGAACATGACAAATCGTAATGCTAAGAAAGAGATTATAGAACCATTAGAGCTAGCCAGCCAAGC
>CANJXG010000025.1 GCA_947478905.1 Coxiellaceae bacterium | reverse complement strand
GCCGGCACGGTGACCGGCCCCTACAATAGATTGTGCAAAACTAGAAGTTAAAAAACTTACTCTACACTTTAAGATCGAGGCAGCGGCTTATATATTATAATAAATATGATGAAAAAATCATAACTATTTTCTTATTTCAGTGCCATTCGTATTTAACACATTCAAAGCAGCAGGCATATCTCCTTCATGTAAACATAATTGTAATAATGGGATCATCCTGGATTGTAAATACTTAGCTTCTTGACTATTAGCGGGTATCTTTGCACCTGCTTTAATCAACATAGCCATTTCCTTATTTCTAAACCACATGCTCGAAGTACGTTGTAATGCCGTCTTATTATCATAATCGGTTGATTCCGAATCACTTGCTTTAGCTATCCAAAGCTGAGTCAGATCAAGATATCCTGAGTTAATAGCCGTCATTAAGCGCGTTTCACCATTTTCCAGCTCTAAACCAATGGTTTGATATCGTAGAATAAGGTGTTCTATTTTTTTATGTTTTTGCACTAAAGAGAAAGTGCGTGGTAGTATTGTAGCCCCTTTACTAAGAAAGAGCGTGACTAAATTTTTATATCCTCGCTTTGCCGCAACTACAAATGCCGTTTCTCCTTTTTTATTTTGAATCTCTACATCTGCACCATGAGCTAATAATATTAATACGGTATTATAATGCCCCTGGTTAGCTGCTAACAACAAAGCAGTATTTCCTAATTCATCTTGGGCATCTAGTGTAGAAGGGTCAGCCATATGTTCTAAAATTTCAGGGATTAACTCTTCATAATGCAGCCGTGTTGCTTTTCGCAATGGCGTATCTGCGTCATTGCCTAGACTATACAATGTTAACTTGCGAGCAATAGAAAAATACCCACTTTGACATGCCCAACTAATTGCCGTATTACGATTTTTATCTCGCATATCAACTTGAGCACCTCTTTGAATTCACAAAGCAAGTAATACTCTATTTCCCTGCTTAGCAGCCCACATTAAAGCTGTAGTTTTATCCGCATTTTGTGCGTTAACCTGTGCTCCATTATCAAGCAATAATGATACTACCTTTACATTTTCGCGTTTAATCGCTTCACTTAATAAAGTAAAACCAAATGAATTTACTTGATCCAAACTTGCATTTTTTTGTGACAAATACTTAATAAGTAACGTTTTCTTTTTTTTATCAGGTATTTTTTTAAAAATTGCACATCCTAATGCATCTGTGGCTTTCATAACGATTCTCTTTTTCTTAAGAATAGTCAAAACTTAGTCAAAATGCACGCTATCAAGTTTTTGGCGTGCGTGCCGACACACAACATGCAGTCTTTAACGTAGGAATTTTATATCATGAATAAATTAACAGGGCCAAAAACAGAGAATGTATCTAACCATGTACTCGGTTTTACTTTTTTAATACTTACTTTACTTGCGCCATCTTCGAGTGAAGCACTCACTTTTAACCTTCCCGCGCAAGGAAATATCATCGGTGAAGTGACAGAAACTACAGTGGAATATGGGGACTCTTTATCTACTATAGGACGACGATTTGACATCGGCGGATATGAGATGGTAGAAGCAAATCCAGAGGTTTCTTATAGTGATCCTGCCCCGGGCACCCGTCTTACTATCCCTTCTCAATTTATTTTACCTTCTGGGCCTCAAAAAGGTATTGTTATTAATTTAGCAGAAATGCGTTTATATTTTTATCACCCCAATGGATATCAAGTCAGTACTTACCCTGTTGGTATTGGACAAGATGGCTGGTTAACCCCGCTAGGCAAGACCAGCATTGTTCGCAAACGTACCGATCCGACCTGGGTGGTTCCTGATTCTATTTTAGCAAATCGCAGAGCGCATGGCGATCCTATTCCCCCTACTATGCCTCCTGGCCCAGATAATCCTTTAGGACAGTATGCAATGAACTTAGGGTTTAAAAACATCGTCATTCATGGCTCTCCTTTTCCCCATGGAATTGGGGTACGCAAAAGTCATGGTTGCATTAATATGTTAAATAACGATATTGAAGAACTCTATCCCCATGTTGCAATGGGAACGCCTGTGCGCATCATTCATGAACCTGTAAAAGTAGGGGTCCTCAATGATCAATTATTTTTAGAGGCGCATGTTCCTTTAGAAGAGAGCGTGTATCAAGAGGGTATTTCTCTTAAAAATAAATTTCAAAATGCACTCAAAAATACAAATTATAATAGTTACAAGGTGCACTGGAATCAAATTGAAATGCATGCAGAGCAAGCAAATGGCTTGCCCCAATTAATTGGCAGTTTAAATTAATATTCTGCTTTAGCAGGACGACATAATAAATTTAAAACGGCCTCTTTTGGTAAGATTGTTTGCTCAATAACCAGGGCGACTTGTTCACAAATAGGACAAGCAACCTGGTGTTGAGCGAATAATTTCACAACCATGCTGGCCCCTCGTTTGCCTTCTACGGTTTGACCCACTGCTTTTTCAGCCGCAATAGGATCTAACCCCTGGGCGAGCGCTAATCCAAAACGACGATTACGAGACTGATTATCTGTGCAACTTAAAATAAGATCTCCGACTCCCGCTAAACCCATCAAAGTATCCAGCTCTCCTCCCAATCTTAAACACAGCGCTTTTAACTCGGCTAATCCACGCGTAATCAAAGCACTTTTAGCATTGGCCCCAAAATTTAAACCATCTGAAATGCCCACTGCAATAGCCAAGACATTTTTAATAACACCACCAAGCTCTAATCCAATAATATCCTTAGAACGATAGACTCTAAAATTTTGACTATGAAACCGTAATTGCATATCTTTAGTAAAAGACTCATTAGTCGTAGCACAACTCACCGCAGTAGGAAGTTCTGCAGCTACTTCTTTGGCAAAACTAGGACCTGAAATAATTCCAAAAGAAATAAGAGGAAAATCTTTAGCTATTAATCGGACAAAAGCAGAATGTAATAATTCGCATTGACCAGTAAGTCCTTTACTAGCGCATAAAATACGACTATTATTTTGTAAATAAGGTTTAATAGATTCGATAGTTTGTGTAAATGCAGAACTAGGTACTACAATTAAAATATCTTGAGTATAAACAACTTCTTGTGGATATCCTGCAAACACCGTTTCAAAATCATTCATTACTTCAATATTATCTGGAAACATAAAGCCAGGTAAAAAATCTCGATTTTCACGATCGCGCTGCATAGCCGCTACTTGTGCAGAATCATAACCCCATAAACGCACCTGTTCGCCATTGCGAGCTAAGGCTAAAGCAAGTGCTGTCCCCCATGAGCCAGCACCTAATACAATAATCGGGAGCTTATTCGTTTGCAGAGGCGGCACTACTACTTCCTTTTGCTTGTTGTTCTAAATGCTGAGCATACAAAGCATCAAAATTAACAGGGGCTAATAATAATTGTGGGAAACCACCGCGCGTTACCGTATCTGAAATTGCTTCTCGGGCATAAGGATATAAAATATTTGGACATAGACTGCCTAAGACGGATCCCATTTGTTCTTCTGAAAAACCTTTAGCCATAAAAATACCGGCTTGGTTTACTTCGACTAAAAATGCAGTCTTATCATCCATTTTCACAGTCACTGTGAGTTGTAAACAAACATCAAAGAGATCCTCTTCAATTTTATCTGTTTTAGTTTGCAAATCAACGCTTACGGTAGGTTTCCATTCTTCTTTAAAAATTAAAGGAGACCATGGTGATTCCCAAGAACTGCCTTTAACGTAAATACGTTGAATATTAAAAATAGGTCCTGCTTTTTCAGCTTGTGTTGTATCACTCATTTCGTGCTCCCTTTATATTTATTATTATTTTTTAACCAATGGTAAATTTTCTACTTGCCAAGCAAGTATTCCACCTGCCAAACCATACACCTGCTCAAAACCTACTTTCTCTAATTGTATTATCATATCCGGTGTTAGGGTGCCTGTTGCACACGCTAAAATAATCGGTTTGTCTTTATACTTATTCAAAGAGACTATTTTATCAAAAAACTGTTCTTTGGGTATATTAATAGCACCCACTATATGTGCTTGTCTAAAACTATCAGCCTCTCGAACATCTATCACTACTGCATTATGATGATTGATCATTCTAATAGTTTCTTGGGCGCCTAACTGAGTTTTTACAACCATGAGCTGTCTAATCTCATTAATTAAAAGCAACAACAATAGAATGCCAAAACCACCGCTTAATAGCCAGTGCTTAGATAAAAAATTAATTAACTCTGTCATAATATCCTCAATTTAAATCATATACTGAATATCAGGCCTTGCGCTGCCCCTAGTATCCGCCTAAAATGATTGTTTTGCAAATCATCAAGTAACATAGCTAGTGAGATCAGAACGATGACTAAAAAACCTTTTATTTTAATCATATTAGATGGCTGGGGTCATCGTGAGGATACCAATAACAATGCTATTGCCCTCGCTAAAACACCAGTATGGGATCAATTATGGAAAAATGCTCCCCATCTTTTATTATCGGGATCTGGCCTAGAGGTAGGTTTACCAGATGGACAAATGGGTAACTCTGAAGTAGGACATATGACTATTGGATTAGGCAGAATCATTGATCAAGATTTAACGCGAATTTCAAAAGCAATAACCGATCACTCTTTTTTTAAAAACTCCCTCTTACTATCTGCTTGTCATAATGTAGCTCAAAAGCATACCGCAATTCATTTAATGGGATTATTTTCTCCAGGTGGCATCCACAGTCACGAAGATCATTTTTTTGCAGCCCTGGAACTCTTCAAGCAAAATCATATTAACGTGCCAGTGTACGTGCATGCTTTTCTAGATGGCCGAGATACTCCCCCTAAAAGTGCCAAAGCCAGTTTAATGAAATTACAAGATTGGTTTGATCAAAATCCTATTGGCCAAATTGCTTCTATTTGTGGCCGCTTTTATGCGATGGATAGAGATCAAAGATATGATCGTACTCAACTTGCCTATGACATGCTCACACAAGGTGTGGCCCCTTTTAAAGCCGCAAGTGCCTTAGAAGCCTTAGAGGCAGCCTATGCTCGAGGGGAAACAGATGAATTTATCAAACCTACCCTTATTCTTGATGACCATTCACATCCTATTTTTATTCAAAAAAAGCAAACTGTCTTTTTTCTAAACTTTCGATCAGATAGAACAAGACAGTTAAGTTATGCCCTTACAAACCCTGCCTTTACGGGTTTTGAACGTCATCAAACTCCGCTGTTAAATTCCAATAGCCACTTTATCACCATGACCCAATATGCACAGGACTTATCTTCACAAGTTGTATTTGCTCCAAAAACGCTCTCTATGGGACTAGGCGAGGTATTGCAAAATTTAAAATACACTCAATTACGCATTGCTGAAACTGAAAAATATGCGCATGTGACCTTCTTTTTTAATGGCGGCATGGATACCCCCTTTACCGGAGAAGAGCGCATTATGATCCCCTCTCCTACCGTGCGCACCTATGATGAAAAGCCACAAATGAGTGCCAATGAGTTAACCGATGCAATCATAAAAGCTATTCATACAAAGCAATATGATGTGATTATCTGTAATTATGCCAATGCAGATATGGTAGGACATACTGGTAATTTAAATTCAGCCATAGAAGCCATTACGACTATTGATGCGTGCCTTGGACGTCTTGTAGAAACCATTCATGCGTTAGATGCCCAAGCATTAATCACCGCGGATCATGGTAATGCAGAATGCATGCAAGACACACTAACCCATGAGCCCCACACCGCGCATACGACCAATCTGGTGCCTTTAGTGTATGTTGGCAAGCAAGACGTACATTTTAAAAAAATGGAAAATACACCCACTTTAGCCGATATTGCACCTACATTATTAGATCTCATGCAAATTCCACCCCCACCAGAGATGACTGGACAATCCTTATTGGAAAAATAAAATGCAAAACTTACTTATTCTTTTTATAATCTGTTTTTCTACTACTGTGTATGCAAAAGGAAATGTTACGCCGCAAGCGACTCAAAAAAAACTAGCAGCGCTTAATGTCAGCATTGAAAACTTAAAAAAGAAAATAGAACTTCAAAAACAAAAAGAAGCACAAGCTCTACAAAAACTACAACACACTCAAAAAAAATTAAATCAAGCTACACAAACGCTTAAATTACTGAACACCAATATTTCACAAAAAAAAAATAGACTCGTTACTCTGACTCAAAATGCTCACTCTCTTCAAGAAGAGCAAGCACACTCTAAAACAGTTTTAACTAAAATCATTCAATTACAATTTAAAAATCACCAACAGAAAAACAATATTCTTACTTTATATGGAAACCAATCTAATTCTAAGCCCCATTTATATTATTACTATGTTAAAGCTCACGAAGCACATATAAAAAAACTTATTGAACAAGTCAACAAGTATTCAATCTTAAAACAAACTGTCGAACAAGAAAAAATTGCGCTTGATACCTTACAATCGGAAGTGGTACATCAAAATAATAAACTCCAACAAGAAAAATTTGTGACACAAAATACCGTGCTTCCTAAAATAAGCAAAGAACGGGTTCACAATATAACCGAATTAAATAATAAGATTGATGAACAAAAACAACTTGAACTACTCTTAAAAAAACTAAGAGAGCAAACCACTTTTTTTGCTCCCAATTCTAGATTAAATACCTCACAAAAATTTGCACGAACAATAGGTAGATTGCCTTTGCCTATTCATACAAAAGGATCACGTTTGATTAGTAATGCGCAATCGAAGTTTATTATAACCGCACAAGAAGGTGCGCAGGTGCATGCTATTTACCCAGGTCGAATTATTTTTGCAGAATTTTTACGCGGTCTAGGATTGCTGATGATCATTGATCATGGGGATGGATATATGAGTTTATATGGCAATAATCAAGCCTTATATAAAAAAACAGGTGACTGGGTAAACATTCATGAAAAAATTGCTATTGTTGGCAATGCTAATGGAAAACAAAATGCTGGGCTCTATTTTGAAATCAGAAAAGATGGACGAGCACTGAATCTTAGAAAATGGATGCAGTCTGCCTAAACTTGGAATAGGATTAGATCCCAATCTTCGTCTATGATTACTCTAAACATCATATAAAATGAGAGGGAGCCTCATGAAACACATTTTTTCACCTATTTTATTTTCAGTCCTGTTAACGCATACTCTCAATTGTGTGGCTATAGAAGCGGTACAAAGTAGGCCGCTACCTGGCAGCACTAAAGTATCGCTTCCCTTAGAAGATCTACAACGCTTTACTTCAGTAGTCGATCAAATACGTAATTATTACGTACAACCCACTACAGATAAAGCATTATTTGAAAATGCAATCAGAGGAATGCTATCGGGATTAGATCCCCATTCTGCGTATCTAGATCCAGAAGAATTTGCTGAGCTTAAATCCACTACTTCTGGGAAATTTGGTGGACTTGGAATAGAAGTCACTTTAGAAGATGGATTTATCCGTGTTATTAGCCCTATCGATGATACCCCTGCTACCCGCGCGGGCATACTTGCAGGCGATCTCATTATAAAATTAGATGATACACCGGTAAAAGGCCTGAGTCTTAAAAAAGCAGTAGAACTTATGCGTGGAAATCCCGGAACCAATATTATGCTGACTATTTTACGCAAAGGTCAAACTGGCCCCTTAAAATTAAAAGTAGATAGAGAAGTCATTCGAGCCAAAAGTATTAAAAAAGAAGTATTAGCCTCTCATTATGGCTATATCAAAATCGCACAATTTCAAAATCGTACTGCTGAAGATATGATTCAAGCTCTGGCTGATCTTAAAAAAGAAACTAACCAAAATCTCAAAGGCTTAATTCTGGATTTAAGAAATAATCCAGGCGGCATATTAGATTCATCTGTCAAAGTCTCTAATGCTTTTTTAGACCCCAGCAAACTTAAATATGAGAATATGATTGTTTATACCGAGGGTCGTTTACCTGGTTCTAAAATTCGTGAAGTGGCAACCGGAAGTGATCTGTTAAACAGCGCCCCTATTGTAGTCTTAATCAATGGGGGATCTGCTTCTGCATCGGAAATTGTAGCCGGTGCTTTACAAGACCAAAAAAGAGCGGTTGTGGTGGGTACGCAAAGCTTTGGTAAAGGCTCTGTACAAACCGTACTCCCTTTAAAAGATAATTATGGCCTTAAATTAACTACTGCTTTATATTATACCCCTTCTGGGCGTTCTATCCAGGCAACCGGGATTGTGCCAGATATTGAAATTAAAGATGTAAAAATTCCAGAAGCTAAAAAAGAGGTGGATGATTTATCCTGGGCTATTTTAAAAGAAAGTGATTTAGCAGGACATTTATCAAATAAAACAGATACAAATAACAAAACAGCCGTGGTGCCTATCAGCAAAGTTCCCACAGATGTACAGAAAAAAGCAGCAGCCTCTGCACCTGAGGCCCCTTTAATGGTTCGAGATTATCAACTTAATGAAGCACTCAATATTTTAAAAGGGCTATCTATGGCAAAGGAGAAATAATATTTTTTATTACTAATATTAGCTGAAATTAAAAATTACCAAGGAAAATATACATACATATTTCCATTGCTGTTATATGGAGAAACCACACATCTTATTCCAACAGAATTTTTAAATTCACCTGAATGTCCAGAAAAAACTATATGTCCTTTTTTATCTTCTACATAGGATGCATAATACTTATAACCATCAAACACAAATACAGAGGAATCTGTCACAGCCCAACCGAAAGCACCACTCTCATCAAAAGCGCTTGCCGACATAGCACCATTCACATCACTCATTTCTTGCTTAGTTACTTTTCTCACTTTTTGCTCCTAAATTTTCACTCATAATTAAGACTACATTTTAAAAATTTTCACGATTTTTCTTTTTTCATCAACCTGATATATCTATTGGTGTGATAGATTAATACATCTTGAATAAAACCCATGTAAATCGCCGACTAGGATCTCATAAAGCGGAACTAACATCAAGGGGTCTAAAGCAATAAATTTGCACTGATTTACGTTATGGTATATATTTCAACGAGCACATACACAAATTAATGATACCTAATTACAGGAGCCAAATATGACATTTTGCAAAAAACTAGATACTTTACTTGATTCTTTGTTTTTACTAAAACATGATTATTATAAAGCCTGGAATGATGGTCAACTGAGCATAGAAAGTTTACAAACCTATGCAAAAGAATACTATCATCACGTTACAGCTTTTCCACGGTATATCAGTCAAATTCATGCATTATGCCCTGACATTAAAGCAAGACAGATTTTATTAGCGAATTTAAGAGAAGAAGAAGAAGGCGAAGATAATCATCCTGAACTATGGTTACGCTTTTCAGAAGGCTTAGGCAATGCTCGCACCCTAACACAACAACCTGCCTTACTAGAGAAAACCAATGAACTGGTAGAGGGATATTTTGATCTTGTAAAAACAGATTATGCAACGGGTTTAGGTGCATTATACGCCTATGAAAGACAAACTCCTGCAGTATCGAGTTCTAAAATTGAAGGTTTAAAAAAACATTATGCAATTACCAATGCTAAAACATTAGAATTTTTTACGGTACATGAAAAAGCAGATGAATGGCACACTGCAGAAATTGCAGCCCTAATCGAGCAATTAAGCCCGGTTGATCAGGCAAAAGCGGCTCAAGGCGCGCACAAAGGCGCTCAATTATTATGGTCGTTTCTTGATGGAATTATGGAAAATACCATGGCAAATACCATGGAAAATACAATGGAAAATAGTGCAATTTGCAGCCATTAACTAAAGTGTTCTTTTAGTTTTTGCATGGCTACATTTTCAATCTGACGAATGCGCTCAATGGAAACTTGATAGTGATCCGCTAGTTCCTTGAGCGTCATTTTGTCCTCTTGCAACCATCTCTTTTTAACCACATCTTGACTACGTGTATCGAGCTTTTCCAAAGCGAGTGTTAAATTTTCATGTGCATTTTCAAGCGTATTGCTGGACTCTAAGCTATCTAATGGATTTAAATCGGGAGCTTGTAAATATTGTGCAGGCGCAGCTATAAAATTATCTTCATAATTGGATTCTTCTTCAGTCATATCAAAAGCAGCATCGTGTGCACTTAAACGCAACTCCATTTCTAAAACATCCTTAGGGCTCACCCCTAAATCCTGGGCCACTACATTCATTTCTTCTACCGTAAAAGAAGAACCTACACGCTGTTTACGTCGTAAATTAAAAAATAATTTACGTTGTGCTTTGGTGGTTGCTATTTTTACAATACGCCAATTCCCTATGACAAAATCATGGATTTCAGATTTAATCCAATGCACTGCAAAAGAAATTAAACGCACCCCTACAGCAGGATCAAAACGCTTTACTGCTTTCATTAAGCCAATGCTGCCTTCTTGGACTAAATCTGCAAATGCTAAACCATATCCTTTATATCCATGCGCAATGCGAGCAACATATCGTAAATTAGATAACACTAAGGTTTCAGCGGCTCGCAAATCCCCTTCTTGCTGAAAACGGGTTGCTAATGCAATTTCTTCTTCATGGGTTAAGATTGGAAAGGCATTGACTGCCTGAACATAGGATTCTATGTTACCTAGACTGGGCAGATTATAGGAAGTGGATATTAATACTTTGCTATTACTCATATTATTTAAGTTGACTATCTAAAACATCATTGAGATCGATCTTAGCATCTTTTGCTAAAAAATACTAGAGATCCCTCGGCCCACGCATATGCGTTGGCGGCTTATAAATCGTCTTTTTTTTATACCGTTCAAAAGGAGTCCATAACATCATGGTCAGCGTTTGATATTGAGGATCTCTATAGGCCTGCAGCCCAATATTTATGTGCTTATCCCCCAATTTGGCACAGGCGGTATAGGTTGAAAATACTCTATCCCAAATAGAAAATAAAAACCCAAAATTACTATTATGTTCTACAGCAATATCAGAATGATGAATACGATGCATGGTGGGGGTGACTATAAAATAACGCACTATCCGCTCTATTTTGGGAGGAATACTCACATTGGTATGCGTAAATAAAGAGGCCCCATTTAGTAATATTTCAAAAAGCAATACAGCTAACACAGGTGGTCCGATAAAGATAACCGCTACTATCTTAATTATAAGCGATACAATAAGCTCTACAGGATGGAATCGCAGGCCTGTACTAAGTTCTAGATCTCTATCTGAATGGTGCATTTTATGAAAGCGCCAAGCCAACCCTATTCGATGAAAAGCCCGGTGCTGAGCATAGATAACAAGATCTAATGCAATAATACCGAGCCCCACTTTGCCCCAATAAGGTATAAAAGCCAAATCAGGCATCTGAAGCAACCCAATCCCTTTGTTAGATATTTCTAGCGCTAAAGCGATAGGCAAGAGAGCGTAAAATAACAATCTTACACAGATAGTGCCTATCAATAAAATGCCAAAATGACGCTCCCATCGGGTCTTAATAGGGCTTAATAACAATCGGTTCCTTTGACGATATTGCCATAAGGCCAATATACTAAAAAAAGCAAAAAAGAAAGTTAACCTAATCAAAGGTTCCCAATGAAGCAGCCATAAATCTAAGGACATTGATAATTTCCTTTTATTATTTTTTTATTCATTTTGATCTATTAATCTATTAAGCATCTTGAGAGAGTAGTATACTCAGTATATTATAAAAAATCCCCCCTCTTTAATGGAAGTTATCTAGATGCCAAATGAATTATCAGAAAAATTAGCTCAAATTACGACTGAAGAGCTAAAAGAATTATCGAAAAAATTATCTGAAAGAGTAGTCGATATCATTGCACAGGAATTAACGGTGCAACCTATACAAGTAGTTGCCGCTATTGAATTACTAAATGAAGGGGCTACCGTGCCTTTTATTTCGCGATATCGAAAAGAAAAAACAGGAGGACTCGATGATAATCACCTTCGCACCCTGGAAGAGCGATTAATTTACTTAAGAGAATTAAATGAGCGTATAGAAACTATTCTTAATTCTATTAGTAGCCAAGGACAGCTCACTCCAGAACTCAAAGCAAAAATTATTAATGTAGAGAACAAAACGCAGCTCGAAGATCTTTATCTTCCTTACAAACCTAAACGTCGTACTAAAGGTCAAATTGCCATCGAAAGAGGACTAGAGCCTTTGGCAGATGCTTTATTAAGTGATGCCACTCTTATTCCTGCAACGTGCGCCGCAGCTTATATTAATTTAGAAAAAGAAGTAAAAACAGTAGAAGAAGCCTTAGAAGGCGCTCGTACCATTTTAATGGAACGTTTTGCTTTACTCCCTGAAATAATAAGTGAATACCGAGAGTTACTATTACAACATGGTATTTTAAAAAGTGAAGCTATTAAGGAGAGTAAACAAAACCCAACCGATGCTTTAAAATTTCAAGATTATTTTGAACATCAAGAGGCGCTTAAGAATGTTCCTTCTCACCGATTGCTTGCCATGCTACGTGGGCGTAATGAAGGACATTTAAAGCTCACTATTGAGCTTCTTGAAGATAAACAAGAGACTCCCTTAGGGATCATTGCTAAACATATTGCTTTTACTAATACACACACTCCCCGTGATCAATGGCTTCAAGAAGTGCTACGCTGGACCTTACGCGTTAAATTAAACACCCATTTGGAAGTCGAGCTTATCAGCTTATTACGTGAACAAGCTGAAACAGAAGCCATTCAAGTCTTCGCACATAATTTAAACGATCTATTAATGGCTCCCCCCGCTGGCAGCCGTACTACTTTAGGGATCGATCCGGGTTTTCGCAGTGGTATTAAAGTTGTTGTACTTGATAAAACCGGTAAGGTTTTAGAGTTTGCCACGCTCTATCCACATCAACCTCATAATAAAGTCAAACCATCTGCCGCTGAATTATTGGGTCTGTGCCAACGCCATAACGTTGATTTAATCAGCATTGGAAATGGAACGGCCTCTCGAGAAACTGAAAAATTTGTACAAGAAGCGCTCGATGCTTATCCCGAATTTAAAAGCGGTCCTAAAAAAATTACTACCGTGATCACTTCTGAAGCGGGTGCTTCGGTGTATTCTGCCTCAGAATTAGCTGCAAAAGAATTTCCTACCCTAGATGTCACGATACGAGGCGCCATTTCTATTGGCAGACGTTTACAAGATCCTTTAGCAGAGCTTGTAAAAGTGGAACCTAAGTCGATTGGGGTGGGCCAATATCAACATGATGTGAATCAAACCAAACTAGGACGTTCTCTTGCAAACGTTATAGAAGACTGTGTGAATGCAGTGGGAGTCAATGTTAATACGGCATCTGGCCCTTTATTAGCCCATATCGCTGGTTTAAATAAAACTATTGCAGATAATATTATTACCTATAGAGAAACCAATGGACCTTTTCAAAATAGAGAGGCACTTAAAAAAGTGCCTCGTTTGGGCGCCAAAGCATTTGAACAAGCTGCGGGATTTTTACGCATACCTAACGGGGACAATCCATTAGATAGCTCTAGTGTACACCCCGAAGCGTATCCTATTGTTAAAAAAATACTAGATAAGCAACAACAAGGATTATCTGATATTATTGGTAATAAAACGATATTAAAAAGCCTTTGTGCAAATGACTATATTGATGCTACCTTTGGTTTGCCAACGGTTCAAGATATTATTAAAGAGCTTGAAAAGCCAGGACGTGATCCCAGGCCTGAATTTAAAACCGCACAATTTAAAGAAGGGATCGAAAAAATTAGCGATCTCAAACCAGGTATGCTTTTAGAAGGCACAGTGACTAATGTTGCTAATTTCGGTGCCTTCGTTGATATTGGGGTTCATCAAGATGGATTAGTACATATTTCTTTATTATCCAATACTTTTGTAAAAGACCCCAGAGAAGTGGTTAAAACCGGACAAATTGTTCAAGTTAAAGTGATTGAACTCGATATTCAACGTAAACGCATTAGTCTGAGCATGAGGTTACAAGATGAAGTAGTGCCCAAAGAGAATCAATCTACCAATCCTACTCATGCTAAACAAAAAACAAAAAATATGAATAATGCAAATAAAATGAATACTAATAATATTAGTAATTCTGCCTTTGCTGATGCGTTAAATAAAGCATTATCTAAATAATCATGAATCAGCACGCACCACCATTTCCTCTAACTCGATTACGGCGATTAAGACAATCGCCGTTTATTCGAAATTTAACCGAAGAAACACAATTGCGAGTACAGGATTTAATTTATCCCATGTTTATTGTTGCAGGCGATAATAAAAAAATACCTATCTCTTCCATGCCTTCACAATACCAATTTAGTTTAGAGTATTTGTTAGAAGAAGCTGCGCAATTAGTGGATTTAAAGATTCAGGCTATTGCGCTATTTCCAGTTATTGATTGTGCAAAAAAAACAACGGATGCTAGTGAGGCTTATCAGCCTGATGGATTGATACAAACTACTATTCGAGCATTAAAGCAAAATTTTCCTCAATTAGGCATTATTAGTGATGTCGCACTTGATCCTTATACCTCTCATGGCCAAGATGGCTTAATTGATGAAACCGGTATGGTGCTCAATGATGAAACAATAGAGGTGCTTATTAAGCAAGCGCTCAGCCATGCTCAAGCAGGAGCTGATATTATCGCGCCTTCTGACATGATGGATGGACGCATTTTAGCTATACGTAAAGCTTTAGAAGCGAATCAATTTAAAAATACTATCATTTTAGCGTATAGTGCAAAATATGCTTCTAGCTTATATGCCCCTTTTCGAGAAGGCGTGGGCTCAGCAACCAATTTAGGAAAAAGCAATAAAGCAAGCTATCAAATGAATACTGCAAATAGCAACGAAGCGCTAAGAGAAGTTGCTTTAGATATCCAAGAAGGTGCTGACATTGTGATGATTAAACCTGGCTTACCCTGTTTAGACATTGTAAGACGTGTAAAAGAGGCTTTTCAAGCCCCTACTTTTGTCTATCAAGTCAGTGGAGAATATGCCATGTTAAAAGCGGCCATTGAACATGGATGGCTAAGCGAAGATGCAATTTGGGAGTGTCTGCTGAGCATTAAACGTGCGGGGGCTGATGCAATTTTAAGTTATTTTTCTAAAGAAATTGCCATTAACATTGCAAATTCTTAAAAAAAATGAAACAATCTAAATTATTTATTTGGAGAAAATATAAATGATGCCTATAACCGATGATTCCTTTGAGAGTGAAGTCCTTAATTCTGATCGCCCTGTGTTACTCGATTTTTGGGCCCCATGGTGTGGTCCTTGTAAAATGATTACCCCTATTTTAGAAGAAATTGCTAAAGATTATGGCGGTAAAATAAAAGTTGTAAAAATAAATATTGATGAGAATGCAGCGACCCCTGAACTATACAATATTAGAGGCATCCCTACTTTAATGTTATTTAAAAATGGTGAACCGGTTGCTACCAAAGTCGGAGCTATTTCTAAATCTCAATTAACAGCCTTTTTAGATAGTAATATCTAAAATAAACTAGACACCGGCTTTAGCATATGATATCGTAATATCGTAGCTTATTAACTTAGCAATGTGTCAAAGTCGATTCTTCTGATTATTAATCTAACCCTCAACCCACAAGTATAAATACCAAAACTATATGCATCTTTTAGAACTTCAAGATAAATCTATTGCTGATCTAACTAAACTTGGACAGTCCCTGGGAATAACCAATATTTCTAGAATGCGCAAACCAGATCTGATCTTTGCCATTTTAAAATGTTTGGCTCGTAATGGAGAAGAACTGTTTGGGGAAGGTACTTTCGAACTATTACCAGATGGATTTGGTTTTTTACGCTCAAAAGAATACTCTTATCTACCAGGCCCTGGCGATATTTATGTATCACCGAGTCAAATTCATCGTTTTGCTTTACGTACTGGTGATACCATTTCTGGTAAAGTGCGCCCCCCTAAAGAAGGCGAACGCTATTTTGCTCTTTTGCAAGTAGCGCAAATTAATGACGAAGATCCAGCATCGATACAAAATAAAACGTTATTTGAAAATTTGATCCCAATTCATCCAGATGAGGTATTGGATTTAGAGATACCTGATGGCAGTACTGCCTCGCTTACTGGGCGTCTTATTAATTTAATCGCTCCTATTGGTAAGGGACAACGTGGGCTAATTGTTTCCCCTCCTAAAGCAGGTAAAACAATGATGTTGCAAAATATTGCACATTCCATCTCTAAAAATCATCCAGAATGCAAACTGATTGTTTTGCTCATTGATGAACGCCCAGAAGAAGTAACTGAAATGGAACGCTCTGTCAAAGGAGAGGTCATTGCTAGTACCTTTGATGAACCTGCCGCTCGACACGTGCAAGTAGCAGAAATGGTGATTGAAAAAGCAAAACGTCTTGTTGAGCACAAACATGATGTCATCATTTTACTAGATTCCATCACGCGTTTAGCACGTGCCTATAACACGGTCATGCCGCATTCTGGCAAGGTATTAACCGGTGGTGTCGATGCTTCTGCTTTACAACGTCCTAAGCGCTTTTTTGGTGCAGCTCGTAATATTGAAGAAGGAGGCAGCTTAACGATTATGGCTACCGCCTTAGTAGATACAGGATCTAAAATGGATGAAGTCATTTATGAAGAGTTCAAAGGTACGGGTAACCAAGAAATTCATCTAGATAGACGTATTGCAGAAAGACGTATTTACCCTGCTATTAATTTAAATCGTTCAGGTACGCGTCGAGAAGAAAAACTTATCTCAGATAAAGAACTGCAACAAATGTGGGTGTTCCGTAAGGTGCTCTCTCCTATGGATGATGTAGACGCTATAGAGTTTACAATTGATAGATTCAAACGTACAAAAACGAATGCAGAATTTTTTGAATCAATGAAACGGAGCTGATAACTGACTTCTATGCTTAAATTCTCTCCCCCTGCTTTTCAATATATAGATCTTCGAGCTTTTCTGGATTATCTTGAGAAACAGGGGGAGCTCAAGCGCATTGTACTGCCTCTTTCTCCAGATTTAGAAATCACCGAAGTGTGCCAGCGCATTTTACATCAAGGTGGCCCTGCTTTAGTATTTGAAAACCCCACAGGATACAAAATACCCTTATTAGCTAATCTTTTTGGAACCACACAACGGGTTGCCATGGGCATGGGCGCTAATAATTTAGCTGACTTAAGAGCTATCGGGGAATTATTAGCTTTTTTAAAAGCCCCTGTCCCACCCAGTAGCCTCAAAGACGCGTGGGATAAATTCCCGATTTACAAGCAAATATTAACCATGTCGCCGAATATTATATCGGCCAGAAAAGCGCTGTGCCAACAAATTTGCTTAACGGATACCGAAGTTGATTTGGGTTTATTGCCCATTCAACGTTGTTGGCCAGAGGATATTGCCCCCTTATTAACCTGGGGACTAGTGGTGACGCAAGGACCAAATGGAGGGAGGCAAAATTTAGGGATCTATCGACAACAAGTATTATCTAAAAATAAACTTATTATGCGTTGGCTCTCTAATCGAGGAGGCGCCGCTGATTTTGCCAAATGGAAAAAAGCACATCCGGGAAAACCTTTTCCTCTGGTCGTTGTTCTAGGTGCAGACCCTGCTACTACGTTAGCAGCCGTGACCCCTATTCCTGATACTATATCTGAATATGCTTTTGCGGGACTATTAAGGGGCAAAAAAACAGACTTAGTGCCTACCCTGTCCCATCCCCATTTGCATGTCCCAGCAAGAGCAGAAATCATACTAGAAGGGGTGATTCATCCTGAAGAAACGGCCTTAGAAGGTCCCTTTGGCGATCATACAGGGTATTATAATGAAGTAGAACGTTTTCCAGTATTTACAGTTACGCACATGACAATGCGGGAAAATCCAATTTATCATAGTACCTATACAGGACGCCCGCCAGATGAACCTGCTATTTTAGGCGAAGCGCTCAATGAAGTCTTTGTACCTTTATTACAACAGCAGTTTCCAGAAATCACTGATTTTTATCTTCCCCCAGAAGGATGTTCTTATCGCCTTGCGGTGGTTACCATCAATAAACAATATCCTGGACACGCCAAGCGAGTCATGTTTGGTATTTGGTCTTTTTTAAAGCAATTTTTATATACCAAATTTATTATTGTCACAGACAGTGATATTGATGCACGTGACTGGAAGTCCGTGATTTGGGCACTGACCACTCGCATGGATCCAGCTCGAGATACGGTTATACTAGAAAACACCCCTATTGATTATTTAGATTTTGCTTCTCCCCAAACTGGATTAGGGGGAAAAATGGGGTTTGATGCAACCAATAAATTACCAGGCGAAACCCACAGAGAATGGGGTCGAGTTATTTATAATGATCCCACGGTGGTTAAAAAAATCGATGATTTATGGGGTGACATCATCAGAAATAATTAACAATTTCATATTATCAGTACATTACATAACATAAATAGTTAAGGAAAACGACCATGTTTCATAAAAATCATATCCATACCATTATTTCGGCTATGCTATTAGCCGGACTCTTTTTGCTTCATGCATCCACTGCAACTGCCTGCACAGGTATTATGCTAAAAACCATAGATAATTCAATTGTTCATGGTAGAACGCTTGAATTTGGGGTCCCTCTAGATACTTCTATAGCAGTTATTCCGCGAGGATACCGCTTTGTAGGTCAAACCCCTATAGGAGCTGGCATGCCATATGCTGCAAAATATGCCGCTTTAGGGGTAATGGCCTTTAAAGATCCTAATATCTTAGATGGCATAAATGAAAAAGGACTGGCAGTTGGGGTATTTTATTTTCCAGGCTTTGCACAATATACGCCGGTGAGTGCAAACAATAAGCAAATCGCGCTTTCTCCTGCAGATTTTCCAAACTGGATGTTAACGCAATTTGCGAGTATTCCAGAATTACGTAAAGCTCTAGAAAATAATCAAGTCATTATTGCCCCTACCCTTATTCCAGGATGGGGAGCGCAAATACCCCCTTTCCATTATGTTGCTTACGATAAATCAGGCATGAGTCTTGTAATTGAACCAGTCAATGGTAAATTAGTCCTTCATGACAATCCTTTTGGAGTGATGACCAATTCACCTACTTTTGATTGGCATATGACCAACTTTAGAAACTATATCACCCTAAGTCCTAATAATGTTCCTAAACGAACAGTGAATGGTCAAATATTTGCAGAACTTGGACAAGGCAATGGAATGTTTGGTTTGCCAGGAGATTATACCCCGCCTTCAAGATTTATTCGCGCTGCCCTCTTTAGTACCAATACAATACCCTCTAAAACGATTGAAGCAGGCATTAAACAAGTATTTCATATCCTGAATAACTTTGATATTCCTTTAGGCGTAGCCAGAGAAACCACTAATGATGTAGTACAGTCGGACTATACCCTTTTAACTGCAGCACGTGATCCGCAAAATTTAGTGTATTATTATAAATCTTATGATGATCAAACTATAAAAATGGTTCAATTAAATAAATTTGATCTGAATGCAAGAACCATCAAGTTGTACAATACAAAAAGCACACAAACTTTTGTAAACATATCCGATAAATTAACATAATTAAAAAGACAATATAGTGATCTTGAGATCAAAATTAAGATCACTATATTGTTGTATCCAACACAAAGTCATATCGCACCCGCCAAGCGAATGCAAGCCTGCTATTGCGGTTTTCTTTTTGTACCTCGTTTATTGTGATCCTCTAAAAATACGGGGCTTTCATAAGCTTTGCTTTCTAGATTATCAAAAGCATTTAATATCAAGGTAGACGCAGCAGGCTGCTGATCATGCACCAAAACAGTAGAAGCAGGAACACGTTGCTCATCGGTAGTCAATTCAGTAGATTCAGTAGTGTGATCTACGTTTTGAAAAGCACTATTGTTCAAGAAATCATCGATTTCATATTCGGTTTGCAATGTCGTTTTCAATATACTATTTTCTGCATCTTTCATCAGATGTAACTGCTCACCCCCCTATCAAACAAGTTCACCTTTCATCGCCATCTGAATAGCAATCAATGGATTATAGCTCTTGTTGGCCATCGTTTGAAGGTAACTTGAAATCCGGCAGTATGCTTTTGCGTAGCGCTCAGTTCTAAAACAACCCGATACTTTTTGCTTTACTTTAGCCATTCGTAAATCACGTTCAGCGCGATTATTTGTAAAGGATACTTCGGGTATGATTGCAAATAATAACACTGACATTTCATATTTTTTTAGGCGCTCCCATAAATTATGCGCATCTGATTTAGGCATCTTCCCCTTCTTGCCATTTAGTGTAGCTGCGATAATGGGTAGCTCTTTTTCTCCACGTGTGATTATATTTCTGTATCGTTTTTGTAAGTTAGCGTATTCTTTTTCACTTAATTTTTTTCGTTTTCTTTTGGATACTTTTTTACAAGTTTCAAGAAGTAAGGTTTTCATATTTGAGGCCCAACTATATCCATTTGCCTCAATAATGCATGTCAATTCTCGTGTTAAATGCGAGCCACACAGCCCATGATCGCACTGATCATGAGTTAAATACGATGCCCAAAAATCATGAATGATAGTGCCACTATAACGCGGAATAATATTAATTTTTAATATGGCTTCCCCGCCACGCCTTCGATGTAAAAATTTTAGAGTTATATCACCGGCTGAATAGACATGTATCCAATGGTTTTTTTTATCGACCCTTAACGATGTTTCATCCACATGCATAACAGGCATATCAAGCAGTGCTTTTTTTGCATTCAATTCCCATAGCCCAAAACCTCATGGAGGCGCCAAATAAATTTTAAAAGGGTTGCTTCACAGAGGATCTGACCAACAAGTGATTTGATCATTTTTTGGGTGCGGTTAAGCGTGACCATTTGGCAAATCAATAAATTGATAATAAATGCTCTTAATCCATTACCATACTGCAATGGAGCCATGCATATCATCTGGGAATTTTCCTTTAACCGTTGAATCGCAATTATCACATTGCTTAATTTCCGCATCAACATGCTCAAGCGTTTTTTCAAATATAATATCTATTTTGGTGCGTCGCTCGTAATGCTGGCAATCAACCTTGGTTAAATCGTGACCACAAACATCACATTGGGTGACCTCGGCTATTTTAATAGTTTCGATTGTTCTTGTATTGTCAGCGGTAACATCTGACTCATTTTTTCCTTTGCCATTGGTCCCTTGATTTGTTAAGCCGGATTCATCTTTTTGTGTTTGCGAAGGCGGTATGCTCGAGTTTTTGCTCGTTTTAATTATTTTTTTTTCAAGAAAAATAGAGATGAGCTGTTAAATGTCAACTATCTTTACCGGTGGCGACAACTAGGATTGCCGGTTACGGATTACAAAATTTAATTTGTTTGATTGTTTACTCTGTAACTTTCTCCTTCTATGTTGATTATGGTTGCATGATGAACTAGTCTATCAATAGCTGC
>CANJXG010000024.1 GCA_947478905.1 Coxiellaceae bacterium | reverse complement strand
GTCGTATAGGTTTGCTAATATCGCTATCGTATAGCACAAACCTAGGAAGAGAGCCGCACTCATAATTTCCCCAAGATAGACAGAAAATACTATTGGTAGGGATTGGACGAAAATAAATATAACCGCAGTCCATACTATACCCGACGCAACGGTAAACCCAATCATTAATAATAGCATTATAGCGCTGCTATACAATCTTTCTTTTATTTTACTCATATTTTTTCGTTACCATTTAATTATAAACCAAGAAGCTAACTTGTAAAAGTTTTGTCATATCATACCATCATAGCTCTACTTAAATCAATTTAATTGTTAACATGCACTAAAAAGAAAGTCTTAAAGAAAATGTCAGATAATTAACTTCAAGGTTGGGGCCAAAAGGCATTCGAGTCAATGCAATTTCAGCAGGCCCAATTAAAACCTTAGTAGCAGGGCTTTCTTTATGTACTCTAGTTAAGGCCTAGGCATCTTAAGATCGGAATTTACATAACCAGCAATAAGCACACGCACATCAGCAGGCATCTGAACGGTATGGCCGCCCTCATCCGCAGGCAGATCTAATTCAGAGATAGCTTTTTTAACATAGGGCTTGATTAACGTGTCATAATCATCTTGATACATTTTCAGCACTATTGATCTTATCATTTCTTTTTCAATAATTTCATTAAAACCGTAATCCAGATCGGGATCTACCAACTGGAGCCTTGTCTTGCCTGATACGAGTTTTCCAAAATGATTTTTAACAGTATAGCTCAAAGCTTTATCTTTCTGTGTATGCACTAGAATATGCTCACTTTTAGACTGCTGCTCAAAAGTGTCATGTAATTTGAAAAACGGATCAGCCTCAGGGGCTAATGTATAATGGAGGTCAAAATCATCAGAATCAAAATCTGATAGTAAGCCATGAAAAAACTGCTCTTTTTCATGGGCCTCAAAACTTATCCCTTTTTCTACTAAAATTTTCGCAATCTCATAAGAGCGATTGACTAATGCGCATTGTAACAATTCGATCTGTTGTGGTCTTAACAGCTTCCGTAATCTTTGGCCAGATACATTTAACGACTCTACTATTGCAATCTCACCACATCGAATTGCATAGCATAATGGACTGTTGTGAAAGCCTCCCCACCCTACCCCCTTTACGTGACAAATATCAGCACCATTTTTTATTAAAAATCGTATTTTTTCAATATCTTTAGCGCTTATTGCATCATTTAAATTATTTTTGAATATAAAATAAGGGTCGAAAGCGTCCTTGTACCGCTCGTCATAACAACCATTAATATCTGCTCCTAATTTTAATAATACATATATAGCGAAGCTGCTAAACCTAGAGAGTTCACCTACCTTACTCATCAAATATTGGCGTAATAAATAACTGGTTTTTTTACTGAGAGATCCGGCGTTGTTGATTTGTCCGCATAATAGGAAGCTGTATAATATTTTTTTTATTTTATTCATGTTTTTTCGTGACTATTTAATTAAAAATTACTACACTAACTTACAAAGAATGAGTAGAAAAGATACGATACAATTTTACTTAATAAAAATCTAATAAAACAATTGTATTAGAAAATTTTATGATTTTCTTTGTCTATTCTAAATAACCCGACTAAAATACTTTACAAATCAAATGATTCCTGCCTATATTACTGCGATAGAATATAAGTAGAAATACATACACAATGAATCTACACTATACCTTAAAATGAATCACTTTTTAAAACAAGCCATGCAACTTCAAAAAGATAATCAGCCTAACGAGGCTATATCTTTATATCAACAAGTTTTAGCTGAAAATCCAAATGATCCGGATGCTTTACATGGTATAGGTTTATCCTATGCACAACTCAAACACATCCCCTTAGCCGTTGAATACCTTAAAAAGGCAGTCAAAATTAATCCTCGTATCCCTGCTTTTCATAATAATTTAGGCAATGCCTATAAAAAAGCGAATCAATTTGAAGCAGCATTAATACATTATTTTGAAGCTCTCAAACTTAAATCTCCCTACCCTGAAGTACATAATAATTTGGGAGGATTATATTATCAACAAGGGAAAATCAATGAGGCTATTTTACAATTTGAAAAATCACTTAGAATGCAACCTGATAGGGCCGATACCCACTATAATTTAGCAAATTGTTATATTCAAAATAATAGATTATTAGATGCTATACCTCATTTTCAAAAAGTATTATTAGAAAAACCTAATCATTTAGGTGCTATGCATAATTTAGGTACTGCTCTTACTGCACTTAAGCAATTTGCCCAAGCGCAGCCCTTATTAACCGAAGTGGTCCAACACGATCCAAATAATATAGAAGCTTTATTTCATTTAGCTATTATAGAAGCTTCGTTAGGCAACTTAGAAAAAGCTCAAACCCATTATTTGCAAGTCTTAGATTTAGATCCCAAACATAATCATACGCATCATAATCTAGCGACGCTTTATTTGCACCAAAAAAATAAAATGAAAGCCTTAGAATATTATCGCAGTGCTTTGTCATTAAATCCTAATAATCTTACCGCACAACATATGGTAAATGCCCTTACCGGGGTGGCTAACCAAGAGGGAGCACCGCCTGAGTATATTCGTGCTCTATTTGATCAATATGCTTATAATTATAATACGCATATTAAAGAGCAATTAGAATATCAAGTACCTTTGCTGTTGCGAGAAGCCATCATTCCTTTTTATTCTACATTATTTATTACCCTTGATTTAGGCTGTGGCACAGGGCTATGTGCGCCCTACTTTAGAGATATTTCAGAAAAATTAACGGGTGTGGATATTTCACCTAACATGATAGAAGTGGCCTCACAACAAGGAGGATACGATCGTTTAATCGTTGCAGATATTTCTCATTATTTAAATCAACCTACTATTGTAGAGAATAACTTTAATTTAATTATTGCTGCTGATGTATTCGTTTATTTTGCTGGTTTAAATATTATTTTTAAGCAATGTTACCAGGCACTTCAAAAATCTGGCTTATTTATTTTTTCAATAGAAATAACTGAAAATAGTACTGCAGACTATGTATTACATCCATCAGGACGATACAGTCATAATCCTAAATCAATTGAAAAAATAGCCGCTGAATTGGGATTTGAAATACAATATGAACAAAAAGCTATTTTAAGAAAACAAGATGGGGAAAATGTATGGGGGATGATTTTTATATTATCCAAGATGGTTATTTAAAATAGTCAGACATGTAGGAGCCGACTTGCTGACCCTACATGAACATTAAAATCACCGAAATGCTTTACTTAATAGCTACTGCTTTTTGTAAAGCATCCTTAGCAAATAATTCAAATTCTAGTTGAGCAGCATATTTCTCTAATTGCATTCCCAATGAATTTTTATTCTCAGAATCTAAGTCTACCAACTGCCCATCCACAACTTTATTGAGGATAATAATGGCTCTATACTCTTGTGTTAATGCCACTGCATTGGCTGTAACTTTATTCTGCACTGGTTTTGGTAAGCGAAAAGCCTCTTCTAAAAGCTTGCTAGGCATACTTTGATTATTACGCGCTACCGCTTGAACAGATTCCCAGCCTAAATTATATTTTTTAAGCGCTTCAAGATTTTTATAATTATTGCCTTTTTTAATCTCAGCTAATACCTTAGAAGCAAATTGGTGCGCTTGTTTAGCAGCTGCTTGCTCAGTTAATATTTTTTCAATCTGTACTTTAACCTCAGCCAATGGTTTTTGTTTAGGTTTTTGATGTTCAGCTAATCGCAATACAATATAATGCTTTGGATCAAGCTGCATTACATCGCTGTTCATATGTCCTAATACTTCATCACTAAAAGCAGCAGCAAGCACTTTAGGGTTATTAAAAGGCGCACCCACCTGTGCGGGATTGTTTTTAGCCAACCAAGGAGATTGCTGAGCACTGAGCTCTAACTTATCAGCTGCAGGTAACAATGAATCAGAATGATCGTATGTTAATTGTATTAATTCATCTGCTTTTTTTGCAAATGCCTCTTCTTCTAAAGAAGCATCCTTTAATTTTAATTCCAGATATTCAACTTTGACTTTTTCATCCGTTAAAAATTGATTAAGATGTGCTTTATAATAGGTTTCTATCTCTGCATTTGAAATGTTAACCTCTTTATTAAACATACTATTTTGAATAAGCACAAAATCAAAATCTCTTTTTTGATTTTCAAAATTCACCGCCTTTAAAAGATCTTGAGGCATCTTAAAAGAAGTATTTTTAAAACTTTGTCTAACTTGATCAATTAAAAGTGCATTTTCGATTTCATTACGAAATTCTAGATCGGTATACTCTATCTGCATTAAAATATTTTTATATTTCTGAGGCGAAAATTGACCTTTTTCCTGAAAATCCGGTACCGAATTTAAAAAAGCCGCTACTTGCTGCGTGCTTACTTTAAAACCTTGCTTTTTAGCAGCATTCACCAAAATGGTATTTTCTGTTAGTGCCCTTAAGGCCTCTATTTTTACTTTTTTTAAATCAATCGATTGGGGATCTACTGTGGTATTTTGGCTTGCTATACGCTTGGCTAATTTATCAACTTCCGATTTTTTAATCTTTCTCCCTTGAACCACAGCAACCACATCATCCGATGGGCCGCTCATATAGCTAGTGGTACCAATAGCAATAAAAGTAATAGAAATTAAACCAACAATAACCCATGTTATCCAGCCTTGCGATCCATCACGTATTGATTGAAGCATAATTTAAGTGCTCTTTAAGTATATTATTATTAGGGAAAATAAAATGTAAAAAAAAGGACGTACTCTATACATAGAGAACGCCCTTCTTTTATTGTAGTGGCGGAGCGGACGGGACTCGAACCCGCGACCTCCGGCGTGACAGGCCAGCATTCTAACCAACTGAACTACCGCTCCTAAAATGGTGGGTGCTGAGGGATTTGAACCCCCGACCCTCGCCTTGTAAGGGCGATGCTCTACCAACTGAGCTAAGCACCCGAATCTTAAATATTATTTATGAGCCAACAACTGAACCTGAATTAACAGCTTCTTTTAATGCCTTACCTGCTTTAAAGCCAGCAACATTTGCTGCTGCTATTTGTAAAGCCTCACCTGTTTTAGGATTACGTCCTACCCGAGCAGCGCGTGCTTTAACAGATAAAACTCCTAAATCAAACACTGTAACAGACTTACCTGTTCGAAGAGTTGCTACTATACCTTCTTTTATAGTATTAAACAACTTCGTTGCATCAGCTTTAGAAAGACCGGCACAATTTGAAATCAAATCAACATAGTCCGCTCGTTTTTCAATATTTGTATTCACAAGAATCCCCTTCTTTTAAATAATCGTTATGTTTAATTTGGCAGTAATCCTTTTGTCTTCAGGTGACCATTATAAGTCTAAAAAATTTATAATCATAGTATTTTTGTATTTTTTTTTAAAATATTTTTTTAAAAAAATATTCAAAAAATACTTAATGACCCTCTCGCTTTTCTTGGGCAGTTGCTGCGTCTTTATGATTCCGTATATCAAGATCAGTTATTGGGCTAGCTTGTCGCGATAAAGCAATGGCTAACACTTCATCAATCCATTTAACTGTGTGAATAGTTAAATGTTCCTTAATATTACTGGGTATTTCTTTCAGATCTTTGGCATTCTCAAAAGGAATAATAACATGATCAATACCTGCTCGTCGTGCTGCCAAAAGCTTCTCTTTTAGCCCACCAATAGGCAAAACTTCTCCTCTTAAGGTTATTTCACCTGTCATAGCTACATCCGCTCGCACTGGGATCTGAGTCAAAGAAGAAACTAAAGCTGTACACATGGCAATACCTGCACTAGGACCATCTTTAGGAGTAGCCCCTTCTGGAACGTGAACATGAATATCTTCTTTATCAAAATCAGGATAAATGCCTAAAGATTTAGCTCTGCTTCTTACTACGGTCATTGCAGCCTTAATAGACTCTTGCATCACATCGCCCAAAGAACCTGTAGTGGTTATTTTGCCTGTACCATCTACTACAACCGCTTCAATAGTCAGTATTTCTCCACCCACCTCAGTCCATGCTAAACCAGTAACTTGTCCAACCTGATCTCGTTCTTCAGCAATACCAAAACGATACCGTTTTACCCCTAAATACTCTTCTAGATTCTCTGGAGTCACCACCAGGGTTTGCAGTGCTTCATGATCGGTTCCCATTAAAACCCGCGTTAATATTTTACGACAAATTTTAGAGATTTCTCTTTCTAAGTTTCGAACTCCAGATTCTCGTGTATAATAGCGAATTATAGCCAAAATAGTATCTTCAGCAATAGAAATTTCATCTTGTTTAAGACCATTATTTTTTATTTGCTTAGGCAACAAATATCTCAGCGCTATATTCTTCTTTTCATCCTCTGTATACCCAGATAAATGAATAACTTCCATTCTATCTAACAAGGCAGGGGGAATATTATAAGTATTTGCTGTTGCAATAAACATGATATCTGATAAATCATAATCTACTTCAATATAATGATCATTAAAGGTCGCATTTTGTTCTGGATCTAATACTTCTAATAAAGCAGCAGCAGGATCGCCTCTAAAATCCATAGCCATTTTATCTATTTCATCTAATAAAAATAGAGGATTTCGAACTTTTGCTTTGGCTAGTTTTTGTAAAATTCTACCTGGCATCGACCCAATATACGTACGTCTATGACCGCGAATTTCAGCTTCATCCCGAACCCCACCCAAAGACATTCTTAAAAAAGTACGACCCGTGGCCCGCGCAATAGATTCTCCTAATGAAGTTTTACCTACACCAGGGGGGCCAACAAAACATAAAATAGCGCCTTTATTCTTTTTAACACGCTTTTGAACTGCTAAATACTCTATGATTCTTTCTTTTATTTTTTCTAAGCCATAGTGATCTGCTTCTAAAACTGCCTTTGCTCCTACCAAATCTGTCTTGGTTTTTGTTTTTTTAACCCAAGGAATAGAGACCATCCAATCGATATAATTTCGACACACCGTTGCTTCTGCTGACATAGGTGCCATTACTAGCAACTTTTTATATTCAGATAAAGCTTTCTCATAAGCTTCTTGTGGCATACCTGCATCGGTAATTTTCTTTTTAATTTCTTCTAACTCATTCGTCTCATGCCCAAGTTCTTGCTGAATGGCTTTCATTTGCTCATTCAGATAATATTCTTTTTGGCTTTTTTCCATTTGTTTTTTAACATTATTACGAATTTGGCCTTCAATTTGCAATAAATTAATTTCGCTTTCCATCAGTATCATTAATTTTTCAAGCCGTGCTCTCAAATTAGAGAG
Organism: Coxiellaceae bacterium; assembly: GCA_947478905.1. Taxonomy (GTDB): domain Bacteria; phylum Pseudomonadota; class Gammaproteobacteria; order Berkiellales; family Berkiellaceae; genus CANJXG01. Next base: position 14,816 of record CANJXG010000024.1, on the reverse strand, counting down.
TTCAAGAATATTTTGCTTTTCTTGGACTTTTAAAGACATATGGGCAGCAATGGTATCAATTAATCGACCTACATCGTCGATACCAGAAACAGAGGAAATAATTTCAATGGGAATTTTTTTATTTAATTTCACATATTTTTCAAACTGTGACATTAACGTGCGAACCAAGACCTCTTTTTCTTCAGAACGAATCGGATTATCTTCTATAATAGTCACTTGCGCTAGCAAAAAAGGGTCCGTATGAACATAGGTATCTATTTTTGCCCGTTTAAGTCCTTCTACTAAAACCTTAACCGTACCATCAGGTAATTTTAATAACTGTAAAATAGTCGCAACAGCACCCATATCAAATATATCTTTTTCAGATGGATTATCATCGGTTGCTTCTTTTTGAGCAACTAATAATACTTGTTTGTCAGTATTGTTCATTGCCGCATCTAATGCTTCAATTGATTTTTTACGCCCAACAAATAAAGGGATAACCATATGAGGGTAAACAACAACATCTCGCAATGGTAATACAGGAATTTCAACTAGTGCTGACATAATAAGCCTCTTATTAATTAGGTATCCCTATCTGCAACACGTGATTTATCAGACGTGTCTATTTTTTCATAAATATAAATAGGTTTGGAGCCACCTTTGATAAAATTCTCATCAATCACAATTTTGCTAACCCCCTCTAAAGAAGAAATATCATACATCGTATCTAACAAGGTAGTTTCTAAAATAGAACGTAAACCGCGAGCCCCCGCTTTTCGCTCCATTGCTTTTTTAGCAATCGCGCGTAGCGCATCTTCTCTAAATTCGAGCGTAATATTTTCCATTTCAAATAATTTTGCATATTGTTTAATCAATGCATTTTTTGGCTTACTCAAAATATCTACCAAGGCAACTTCATCTAAATCTTCCAAAGTCGCTACTACTGGTAAACGGCCAACAAATTCTGGGATCAACCCATATTTAATCAAGTCTTCTGGTTCTACTTGAGAGAGCAAAGCACCCAGCGCTTTTTTATCTTGTTTAGATTTTATTTCTGCTCCAAATCCAATCCCTGCTTTGCTGGTTCTATCTTGAATTGTTTTTTCAATTCCAGCAAAAGCACCACCGCAAATAAATAAAATACCAGAAGTATCCACTTGTAAAAATTCTTGCTGTGGATGTTTACGTCCACCTTGAGGGGGCACAGAAGAGATGGTGCCTTCAATCAACTTTAATAAAGCTTGTTGAACGCCTTCACCTGATACATCACGCGTAATAGAAGGATTTTCTGATTTACGAGAAATTTTATCAATTTCATCGATATAAATAATACCTTTTTGAGCTTTTTCAATGTCGTAATCACATTTTTGCAATAATTTTTGCAAAATATTTTCTACATCCTCACCCACATATCCGGCTTCTGTTAAAGTAGTAGCATCGGCAATAGTAAAAGGCACATCTAATAATCGAGCTAAAGTTTCCGCTAATAAGGTTTTACCAGTCCCTGTAGGACCAATTAACAAAATATTACTTTTACTTAACTCTACATCATCCGTTTTAAAAGACGATTGCAAACGTTTATAGTGATTATAAACAGCAACAGACAATACTTTTTTAGCATGCGCTTGGCCCACGACATATTCATCTAAAATTTCTTTAATTTTTCGAGGACTAGGAAGTTCTGCTCCTTGTAAAGAAGAATTGCTTTCTTCTATTTCTTCGCGAATAATATCATTACAAAGCTCCACGCATTCGTCACAAATAAAAACAGACGGCCCAGCAATTAATTTTTTTACCTCGTGTTGGCTTTTCCCACAAAAAGAACAATATAATAATTTGCCATGTTTGTCAGAACCACTCTTCTCTTTACTCATCTAAGCACCTCAATCTTCTCGGTTTATTCACTCTTAAGCTGATCAGCTGAGTTTTTTCTTTTTTTATCATATACAGAATCAATTAAACCATATTCTGCAGCTTTGTTTGCATCCATAAAATTATCTCTATCCGTATCTGCTGCAATAATATTTAAAGGTTGTCCTGTATGATGCGCTAAAATCTCATTTAAGCGTCTTTTTACTTTCATCATTTCATCTGCATGAATTTGAATATCGCTCGCTTGCCCTTGAAAACCACCTAATGGTTGATGAATCATCATTTTTGAATTAGGCAGTGAATAGCGTTTACCTTTAGCACCTGCTGTCAATAGTAAAGCACCCATACTAGCCGCCTGACCAATACATACAGTGCTCACATCTGGCTTGATAAACTGCATCGTATCATAAATAGCAAGCCCGGCAGTCACTACCCCTCCAGGTGAATTAATATACATAGAAATATCTTTATCTGGATTTTCTGATTCTAAAAATAGTAATTGAGCCACAATAAGACTGGCCATATTATCTTCTACTTGACCACATAAAAAAATAACACGCTCTTTTAATAATCTAGAATAAATATCATATGCTCTTTCACCACGAGCGGACTGTTCAACGACCATTGGCACTAAATGAGACATTATTTTTTTCCTTTGTTTATCAATATGAATTAAATGTTTTGACCCAGTACATCTTGAAAACTTCGTTTTATTTCATTTGTTTTCATTTCACTTACCATGCAATCTACTACTTGATCTAACAAAACCATACGTTCAATATTATTGAATAAATTTTTATTCGTATAATAGGCTTGCATAACAGATTCTGCGCTCATGTCTGGATAAAGCGCTATCATTTTTTGTATTTTTTCATTGATTAGCTCAGGGGTCGTTTGCAAATGTTTTTGAGCAACATATTCAGTGACGAGTAACCCAAGCGCGACACGTTTTGTAGCAATCTCTTCAAGATTGGTTTCAGGTTCTAACCCCTGATTTCCTTTATTAGCCATCTCATTTTTTATGGCTTGCAACTCATTTTGAATTAACACTTGCGGCAACTCTACAATATTTTTTTCCAGTAACACTTCAAGTACTTTTTCTTGCAGTTCTGCACGTAGTGCATCTAACGCTTCAGTTTGCATTTTTTCAGAAATCATGTTTTTTAGTTTAACTTCATCCTGATTCTCTATTGCCAATTTTTCCATTAATGCTTCTTGGCTTACGCTTTTTTTAGCTTCAATTTTATGAATAAGCGCCTCAATAGTCACTGGTTGCCCTGCATAATCTTTATCATGCCACATTTGAGGAAATGTTAACACCGTTTGAACTGTTTCCTTTACTTGCTTACCAAGTAAAGCTTCTGACAATCCAGGTAAAATATTTTTATCTCCTAAAATAATCTGAATATTATTATTTGTCTCAGATTTTTCTAAAATCTTGCAAGTCAGATCTATAGTGACTCTATCTGTAAGTTCAGTTTTTTTCTCAACGGTTTGCCAGCTTCCAAAACGAGCTTTTAATTTTTGGATCATATCGACTATATCCTGATCCGTTATATCAACTGATGTTTTTTCTAGTTCTACACAAGACAAATCTGCTAACTTAATTGTAGGATAAATTTCAAAGCTAGCGATATATTCTAAAATATTCTCAGGAAGATGGACTATTTTTTCAATAGAAGGCTGCCCTGCTATCTTAAAATTTTCGTCTTTAATAACCGTGCCAAAATGATCAATAACAAAATCTTGTAAGGCCTGATTTTTTACTGAGTCTCCAAACTTTTTTTTAACGACTTTCATGGGTACTTTTCCTTGACGAAACCCCTTAAGCGCAGCAGTTTTTCCAAAGTCAATTAACTTGGTTTCAATAAGTTTATCTAGATTACTTTTATCTACCGATACTGTAATACGGCGCCCTAAAGGGCTTATATTTTCAATTGAAATACTCATAAACTAAATTAGAACCTCACTGGTATTGTATATTTGTTTATTTAAAGCAGATTTTTAGATATGAATCAAATGGATAATTTAATATGGTGCGAAAGGAGAGACTCGAACTCTCACAGGTTACCCCGCTGGAACCTAAATCCAGTGCGTCTACCAATTCCGCCACTTTCGCTTAATTTTTACTAACTTCTTATCATACTATCATGGTGGGCCGTGTTGGGATCGAACCAACGACCCGCTGATTAAGAGTCAGCTGCTCTACCAACTGAGCTAACGGCCCCATTCATTTTAAAACTGGGGTGAACGATGGGGCTCGAACCCACGACAACCGGAATCACAATCCGGGACTCTACCAACTGAGCTACGTCCACCATAAAAAATTATATTTTTAATAAAATATGGTGTGCCTGGCAGGACTCGAACCTGCTACCCTCGGCTTAGAAGGCCGATGCTCTATCCAGATGAGCTACAGGCACTAGCTCTAAACTGGGTTTAAAAAATTTGGTCGGGGTAGAGAGATTTGAACTCCCGACATCCTGCTCCCAAAGCAGGCGCGCTACCAGACTGCGCTATACCCCGTACATGGATGGAACTTTATCAGAAAAAAGAACAAAATACTATTATTTTTTTTTAATTTAAATTAAATATTTTATTTCATTTCATTTCATTTCCAAACTAACCTTTCAGCTAATCCAGTCATTCATAATACCTATACTCAAGCAGTTCGTCAAATGCTATTTGTATGAGAAAATGCAAAATATACTAAATTTATTTACAAGCAGGTTAATTAACTTTATGAGTGCGCATATTATCAATGGCAAAGCCCTAGCCAATCAAATTCAGGCCGAATTAAAAACTGAATTACTAAACCATCCTAAACCTACTTTAGCCGTTATTTTAATCGGCAATGATCCGGCATCTGTCATCTATGTGCACAATAAAAAAATAGCGTGCCAAAGCGTAGGCATCAATCTGATTGAACATACTTTGCCTGAAGTAACCAACCAAAATGAATTGCTGAATCTAATTGATACCCTCAATAACAATATCAACGTACATGGGATCTTGGTTCAATTACCGCTTCCTAAGCATATGCAAGAAAATGCCATCCTTGAAAAAATATCTCCTTTAAAAGATGTAGATGGTTTTCATCCTTTAAATATAGGGCGTTTAGCGCAAGGAAATCCTCTATTAAGACCTTGCACCCCCTATGGAATTATTACTTTACTCGAAAGTATTCAGTTTGATTTCCAAAGTGCGCATGCTGTCATTGTCGGGGCTTCTCAGATTGTTGGACTTCCGATGGCTTTAGAATTGCTCCTTAAACATACAACCATTACAGTATGTCATCGTTTCACACAAAACCTGGAAAAACATGTGAAAATAGCTGATTTAGTCGTAGTTGCTGTAGGAAAACCGGATTTAATTAAGGGAGATTGGATTAAAAAAGGCGCTACCGTTATTGATGTAGGGATTAATCGACTTCCAAACGGGCAAATATTGGGAGATGTAGAATTTGAAAAAGCCAAAACCCGCGCTGCATTTATTACCCCGGTTCCTGGTGGGGTTGGCCCAATGACCATTGCCATTTTATTGCAAAACACCCTCAAAGCCATGCAAGCCCAACTAAAATATCCTCAGTAGCCCTATTATTGTAGGGTTATATTCTACACATTGTGCATACATTCATTTTAACTGCTACAATAAAAATATAGATAACACAATCTATATTAGTTGTGCTTCTAAGCTTTAATAAGGGGCTGGCTTATTTTTGACCAAAAATATAAAAAACAAATAATATTCAGTATAATTTAAATTATCCACACCCTATATCGATAGGTTACCCACAGAAATTGTGGAAAACTGCAATCCACGCTCTCCCTAGATCAAAATAGATTTGTACTATTTTTGAACAAGCCAAATAAACACAAAAAAAATCAGATAATTTTATCATATCCACAGGTTGCACGAAGATATTACCCACATTCTCTGGGGGTAACTATTGCAATTCCCCTTTTTTAAAATTAGGTAACTTAATTACAATTTATCTCAATAATTTTCTAATGGACTCTGTCTTGTCTACAGATTGAGAAGGTAGTACTGTTTTTTGAACACAAACGGGTATTCTAGGAGAATGTTGGGATAAACCCGACAAAGCCTCAACCCCTAATTTTTTAATTAACTGCTGATCTTCTTCATCTAAAGGAGCATATTTTAAATCCAGCATTTTAATGCGATCAACTGGCACCTTGGAGAGCAAAAACTGACTTGGTAGACGTTGGTGAATGATAGACTTTAACAGTAAATCATAATATATCCCTACTGCTTCAGGACTAATTTTAAAGTCATTAAAATGATTCGTATGTGCTATAAAGAAATCTTGTTCGCCATTGTCTGATAATAAGCATCGTAAAAAATCAAATTCAGAGAATAAGTTTCTCATCAAAGTTCTGGCACCAAACTCGGTTAATCCGCTGTACTGGTTTTCAGGATTCATTCTAAATAAATGTTTTTCTTCAAAATCTAGCTGAAGATCACGATTTTCATCTAAATGTAAGACTCTAATAGTGATATTAAAAGGAAGACTTAAATTAGGAGGCGCTAACAAATCTAAATAATTCGATTGCGCGCCACATTCAATTAAACTTTCTAAACCATGGCCCCGTATGACTTGCTCAAAACTATACATCAGGGTAATTTCAGATAACATAGAAAATAGTCCGATACCTTCTTTTGGTATTTCGACTTGTCCGTGCGAATCTACTAAAATTCCATATTGATTGCCAATAATATCTTTGGCCATAATAAAATCAGGCCTAGGAAAATTTCCACCACCAAATCCATTAATAGAAAGAATACTGGCAAAAGGCTGGGCTAATTCATTCCAAGTAGAGTTTTTAAAATGATTAGCTAAAAAATCAGTCATACCGAGCACCGGTATGGTCACTTCAAAATAGCTTTGAGGCGTTAAACACGCAAGAGCATCTTTGATATTAATTTGTACAAGATTCTGTTTTAAATTAACAAAATCCTCTTTTTGCGCGAGTGCCAAAAACTGAGCAGCATTTATATTAAAATGATCTGTCCACTGATTACTCGTCACTTTATTGATTAAGTGAGACAAGCCCAATACACTGCTGATACTCATAGCATTAAAACACCTCCTCTTTTCAGGATACAATAATATGCATCCATATATACTATTTAGCATAGGATTTTAAAGTGCGCGATATAAAATGAAAAAACTCTTATTACGTAATTATTTGACTGGTTTTTATCTTGTTTTTTTTCAATCTCATCATAAAAATCAAGCACATCACTGTACATCCTAGTACTATTCCAGTCACAACAATTGAAAGTAAATTAACTGGTTTTTGTCGGGGAGCAACCATTTTAAGGCTCATAATCTCTTTTTCTTTTATTTTTAGTAAAGCAACTAAAGATTCATTTTCTGCTTTATACTCAGTTTGTTTTTCTTTAAGCATCCTATTATTTTGAGTAAGGGTATCTAATATTTCCTCTATCATCACTAAACGCTGATTCATATTCAAATTTTCAGGTACTACATTAGCTGATAGTAATTCTAGTGGTTTTTTAGCAGATTCTACGGTCTGTTTTAGAGCTGGTTTTATCGTTTCTTTTTTAACTACTGGTAATGGTTTAATGCTTTGAGCTTGAAACTGGCGCGGTTCCAATATAGACTCGGCAAAAAGAGCAGGCTCAGCGAGCACTTCTAATTGAGGCTCTAATACCGGTACTGGTACTGGTACTGGTTGTAATTCTATAGGATCCATTAAAGCTGAAAACTCTTTTAAAATATGTCCACTCCCCCAAGATATTTGAAGAATAAAAGCAAGATAGGGATCTTGTACTGGCAAATCGCTTTTAATCTGAATCAGGAGATCATTTTGAGCATTTTTTATAATTTTAAAAGTTAAATTTGCCAGAAAGTCTGAAAAATCAATCTCCGCTTTCTCAAAATCCTCTAGGCTTGCTAGTTTTACTCTCATCTGCTCCACATTCAACTCCCCTATATCTTGCAATAAGACTTGGGCTCTAAAAGGCTGATCAAGATGAGAGTGAACCAGCAAGTCCCCTATCCCTACTCCATAGACAAGACTCATTGGAGCAAAGCTTAACATCACGAACATCACACTCATTTTCATCATAAAATTATATTTCTTTTAATAACATTTGAGCAATTTGTACGCTATTGAGGGCTGCTCCTTTGCGAATATTATCTGAAACCACCCATAAATTTAATCCATTGGGGTGAGAAAGATCTTCTCGAATGCGTCCAACATACACCGCATCATGACCAGCTGCATCGGTAACGGGGCTTGGATAGCCCCCAGCAACTAATTCATCTTTTACAATAACACCTGGTGCAGTACTGAGCAAAGTTTTAGCTTGCTGCGCAGTTATTTTTTTATGCGTCTCAATATTAATTGCCTCTGAATGTCCATAAAGCACAGGAACTCGAACCGTGGTGGGATTTACTTTAATATTGGGGTCATTGAGAATTTTTTGAGTTTCCCACACCATTTTCATTTCTTCACGCGTATACCCATTGTCTTCAAATTTATCTATTTGAGGGATCACATTAAATGCTATCTGAAAAGGAAATATTTTAGACTCAACTGCCCGCTGATTTAACACCTCTGTAGATTGACGCACTAATTCAGAAATAGCGCTTTGCCCTGCACCTGAAACAGATTGATAGGTTGCAACATTAATACGACTAATTCCTACTGCATCATAAATTGGTTTAAGGGCAACCAACATTTGGATAGTCGAGCAATTTGGATTTGCAATAATATTATGATTTTTATAATGTATAAGCTCACCAGGATTCACTTCAGGAATGATTAAAGGAATATCTTTTTCATACCGAAATGCAGAGGTATTATCAATCACAATACATCCTTTTTTCGCAGCCAAGGGTGCATATTTTTCGGAGACTTCTCCTCCAGCAGAAAATAACGCAATGTGCGCTTTTGCAAAATCAAAGGTTTCTACATCTAAGACTACGTGCATTTTATTATTAAATGCAATAGTTTTACCTGCCGATCGATGACTTGCTAAAAGATATAATTCGTTAATTGGAAAATTACAGTCTTCCAAAATCGCTAACATGCTCTTCCCAACTAATCCTGTAGCCCCTAAAATTGCAACATTGACTTTTTTGGCAAGTATTAAATCTGACATATTCTACCCTGCTCTACTGTCTAATGAACATAATCATAAGTGAAACCATAACCATTAAAAGTAAAGCCAATACCCCTACTGTGGTAAAGCTTTTCCCTAAAAATTGCTTGCTAAATAATTCTGGATTGGCTTGGCACATTTTAAATGTACGCCAAGCAATAAAAATACAAATCGCTGCTAAAGATAGTTTGATTGCTAAGTCCATAAATTCCTCAAATTAGTTCAGTGTAGTTAAGAAATTATACTGTTTTATCTCGCAGTCGTATACTTTAATAACATATTATATTATACTAGCTAGATAACTATGGAGATTTTAATATGGCTGATTATGACGATACTCTTTATTATGAAGAACACAGCGCTGCAAACTTTGTTTTAACTGCAGAGCCTACTGGAGATATAGACACTCCTAGCTTTATTAATCAATCCGCTAAATTTTTTAAAAAGCCCGGTGTAAGTATTTTTAAGAAAAAAACCTTAGTATTAACGGACTGGACAGCCGAACAGTGGGAGGAGAAAGAATGTGAAGAACAAATAGAATACTATTCTCAATGCCTAAAAGATGGATTTGAATTGTATGTCTGGCAACAACCGAATGAGTTAATCAAACTATCTCTTCAGAATATCGACTTATTAAAAAATCAAAAATTTAGAGAAAAAATAACTCCTGTTAAAAATAGCCATATATCCACTCTTATGGTACTTAAAAAAATTGCTGCTAAACAAATTAAATGCCTGCCTGCAGTAGATACAATTCAATTATCAAAAATCATGAACTCTAGCCACAAGCAAATGAATTTAAATGAGTACCTCATAAGCGAATATCAAGGAAAAATTACTAATGATGTATTTTCTGAAGATGCTTTTACTTTCAGAGATGAATTGTTAGCCAAATACAAGGATACTCTAATTTTTACTGAGAATTATAAAGAAATACAGATAGAGGGAGCTGATATAAAACGAACCAATGAATTCTTTTCTTCACAAGAAATTGTCGAAAAATTTCTAGCCCAATTAAATAATTTAGATATTTATAAAGTTGACCTAGGAAAAGTAAATTTTTTAGAAAAATTTTCTACATCTTGTAAACTGCAAACTTTATCATTAGCGCAATGCAAAAATGTTCAATTCTTACCTTTTCAAAACCAAGATTTAAGCGCTCTAAAAAGATTAGACCTATCTCTTACAGACATAGATGAAACTAATTTGTTAAAATTTATTGAAATGGCTCCTAAATTAGAAATTTTAAATCTTCAGGCCTGCCGTCAAATAAAAGATTTTAACCTTCCAGATAACATTAAAAATATAACAACCAACCTAAAAGAGTTATATCTGCCTAGATCTTTCAACTCAAACACGATTTGTGCTTTTTTAAATAGCTCAAAAAATATAGAAAAATTAAAGTTATGTACAGATAAATTAACAGAAACAGACTGTAACAATCTTTCACCGGGCAGCTTGTCAAAAATAAAAAAAATTATCTTGCAGGGAGAGATAAGCACCCAAGAAGTTTTGAAACAGATTATAAATAAAACAAAAAATCTAGAGGATTTAGAACTACAGAACGAAAATGCTTTAGACTTGAAAATCTTCTCCCCTAATACTTTTGACAACCTAAACTCACTTACCTTATTTAAAAAAACATTTAACATTAAAGATATTTCATATCTTTTAAATAAAAAACCCTTTTTATTATCTTTAAGTTTGCATTACAAAAACACAAAAGAAGAGCTTTTTGAAATTTTAGAAAATGCAAAACATTTAAAGTTTCTATGCTTGTCTTCGAACGAAACTTTTTTCAAACTAAGATTACCCTCATCAATCTCTCTTAATTCTCTAGAAAAGTTAATTCTTTATCGGAATGATATAGACGACCAGACACTATTAACAATATTAAAAAGCACAGAAAAACTAACCTATTTATATCTATCCGATTGCTATAACATTAACGATTGGAATGCTTTAATAAAATTTGTAGATGCACACTTACCTAACCTAGACTCTAAAAGCAAAAACGAATTAAAGAAATCAGCAAAAGCATTCAATGAGAAAAACAAATCTACCCTACAAACAAGTCAATCTTCGAATCGGCTAGAATCAAAAGCATTCCAGACAGGCACCGAAACAAAAGCAACTCGATCTGAAAGCGTGGACTCAGATACCACTTTGGCACAGGATAGCTTTAATGTACAAACCATGTTCTGGGGAATGAATGGGATTGCTGATCCAAGGCACAATGAATATAGAATCCAGGTATGTAATACTTTAATCATGCAAGACGATCCTAAAAAACCATTTAAATTAGAAAATGAGGGCGATCTTGATCTTATTGAGCCTGAAAATCTTTCTTTTCATGGTGAAGATACGTATACCTTAAAGAGTCCTTCTGGATATTATTCAAAGCAAGAGATTACACTTACCTCTACGTGGAAGCCCTTAGGCTCATTATCTTCGGATGAACGTATCACAGATATGCATCTCCAAGATCTTGCATCTAGTGAAGTAGAGGTAAAATATTCTAAACGCGATAATTTATACTATATTAAAAATAAAGCTCAAAACAGTCCTGCTATCCCTCTTACTCTGAATTTTCGTTTAACTGCTAAATTAGATAGAAGTGGCCAAGATTGCTCTTCTAATATTCGAGAATTAATCAAAAAATATCGAAATTATAAACCAGGTACTTTAAATATTTCCCAAAATGCAACGGGTCAAGAACGTATTAAGGCATTACAAACTCAACCAGTAGGGGCTTGTCGACACCGTTCTGTAGCCTTTAAAGATGAAGCTGCGCATTTATACCCTCAAGTTTCTGTTCGTACTATTAGTAATGACTGCCATATGTTTGTGGAAGTCCAAGAACAAAAAGATGCACCTTGGATTTGTTGTGATTTAGGAGGGTATGAAGCGAAATTAAATCCTGATAATAGTAATGCCCCTACTCCTGAATTAAAAGTCCCTCCTGCTGATCCTATTTCTTTGCCTGCAAACGAGACCTATATCGATATTGAATCCTCTGAATACAACACCTGGAAAACACCAGCACAAACTGAAAAAAATCTAGACTTATATACCCAAGCGATGTTAGCTGGAAAATATTCTGATAATAAAACTTTAGTGACATTAGATACGCCTGGAATGAGCGATGCATTAGCTTTATTATTGCAAAAACAATGTATTGATACTGATAGGCCTATTTTTTATGCTCATAGCGCAGAGGATTTGCGATGTTCTGCTAATTGGATAGAACGCAATGCTAATAGCAATCAAGGAACTTTAAGAGCTGGACCAGGGGGAGCTTTATATGAATTCATACAAGCTAATGCAAATAACCCACCTGATAACAAACCGGTTTTCATGATAAATTTTGATAATTTAACTACTGAAGAAATTATTCAATTTAATAGCATATTAGATGAAACCAGAATGGTCGATGGCGTAGCTATTCCTGAGTCATTCCATGTGATAGGGCTCTATAACACTAAAAAACCCGGCACTTATAAAGGCTGCGATTTTCTACTGCGCTTTGAACAAAGTATTTCTTGCCCTTTTACCCCTGAGACATTAAAAACTCAAGCAGAATTTTTAACCACCTTTAGTGCTCCTAAAACGGCCTCTAACACGCCTAGTGTGATTGTTGATTTATATGAGTCTAATGATTGGAAAGCATTACTTGTAGGACAATGGACTTTGGAAGGGGAAAAACTTATTTTTCAAGAAGGTCAACTCACTGCCGCATTAGAAAGCGCTAAACAAGAAAAGCTCCCTTTAGAAATTAAAAATGGCCCCTGGGATAACCCTCAATTTGTGCATTTTTGGCAACAAGCTCGATTAAATAAAACTGTTGACCCTGATTTTACACTACTCACTAGTGAAGGATATGATTGGAGTACTGTAGCCTCTGATGTCAAATGGGGCTTTAATGGGATCCCTCAAGAGGCAGAGTATCTTCTCAACCCTACTACGTTTAATCAATACATTGGCAATTATACTTTTAAAAAGAATCAATTTTATAAAAAACCAGGATGGCTAGAAGAATATAAAGATAAACCTCTCACGCTGTATTTAACAAGAGATCTTTCTAAAAATCAATGGGGGCAATTACTAGCCTGTGCTCAAAAAAATAATGTGGGCCTTGAAATTCATGTAGCACCGGGGGTAGAGCTTCCTGAAGGACTCTTGCCTGTTCAAGCACAACCGCCTATCAATACAGATCACTCCCAAGTTTTTATTACTAAAGATAGTGATTATGTTCTGGATACGCTCAAAAAAGAGCATGATAAAAAAAGTGAGCTTTTGGTTTTAGATATTTCAGAATGCGAGGCTGCCGATTTGCTCGTTTCTTTTAAAGCCCGCTGGGATACCACAAATAAAAACAAACCCCGTTATCAATTTATTCAAAAAAGAAATGCGCTTCTAAAAGCACTCAAAAATGGTGACACAGTCATCTTAAAGGGTAAATTTACACCTGAACTCACAGATGCTTTAGCTTCTTTATGTTTGCCTGAACCTTACTTATTAGTTAATGGTAAAAAAGAATATTATAAAGGCCAATCCTTATTCGTTACCACACCAGAATCAGAAAAAGCATTCGCATTTACTGCTTGCACTCATGTACCTGTCCCTGAGAAATATGCAACTAAATCCTATGTTCAGGCTCAAAGTGAGCAAGCGTATTTAAAACTGAATCCCAATAGTGATCCTAAAGCCAATTGGGAAGGATTAAAATATATAGAGCATAGCGCAAGCACTGAAGATCTCAATCACGAATTTGATCTAAGCTTAGAAGCTAGTGAGCAATTTGAAAAAGAGCGCTTAGGAAAAGTTAATACTGCTTTAAAACGACCCTTTATTTTCATTGCGGGTAAAACCGGTGTGGGTAAGAGCTCATTTATCAAAGAAGTTATTTCAAAAAACAAAAGAAAATATGAAGTGCATTATGGCAAAGAAGCCTACGAAGCATGGATAACTGATACTAAAAACTCTGAGAAAACTAAAATCTTATTTCTAGATGAAGCCAATATTGAAGGGGGAGATTTTTCAGCTTTTGAAGGGCTTTATAATACTCCACCCGGGATGCTGATTAATGGAACTTATCACACCCTTCCTATTAATCATAAAGTTATTTTTGCAGGCAACCCACAAAGTTATGGAAGAGAGACCCCTTTCTTTTTTGAACGCCATGGGGGCTCTATTGTATTTCCCCCTTTATCAGAAGCCTATTTATACCAGCATGTATTAAAACCCGTCTTTAAAGGCACAAACCTCTCTGAGCAAGAACAAAAAAACATTAGTCAGTCCATTTTAAAAACCTATCGATATATTAATACGATACCAGGCAATGCTATTTTAATTTCTCCTCGAGAATTACAAATGATGGCTGTTTTAGCAAGTACTACACCCAACAATAAATCTTATCAAGATTATTATATTCATGCCATTGCTCAGCAATGCTTACCTTTGCAATATAAGAGTGAATTTACCCAGTGGTTTGGGCTCCCTGCTCTACCCCAATCTGCAATTACATTACCTGCTTCTAATGAAACCAAGTTTGTTTTAACCGAATCTAGAAAAGAAGCCTATCAAAAAATGGATGATTTTTTAAAATTACGCCATTTTAAGCAAACTACGCCTAATCCAGTCGCCCGCTATGCGGGGTTAGGGCCTGTTACAAAATAACTTGAACAACTTTCAATTAAATGGATGTATCGTATAATTCCATTTTGGGAATTTTTTATGAAATTCCAACGAAATCTTATCAAATTCTTCCTTCGAGACTTTAACGCCTTTCTTGTATTTTTTTTGAT
>CANJXG010000023.1 GCA_947478905.1 Coxiellaceae bacterium | reverse complement strand
ATCAAAAAAAATACAAGAAAGGCGTTAAAGTCTCGAAGGAAGAATTTGATAAGATTTCGTTGGAATTTCATAAAAAATTCCCAAAATGGAATTATACGATACATCCATTTAATTGAAAGTTGTTCAAGTTATTTTGTAACAGGCCCTAAGCAAAAATGTATAGCATTAAGTAAAAACATTCAATCTATTATTCCTATTTTTAAAGCAGCGCATCCAGCTTTGCTGATTGCAAAAAAAGATGCTCTTTATGCTATAAAGCTGGTTAGAAAAACAAGCTTCAAGCTTGAAAAGCTTATTGAAATTAAAGGACAGGCCTGCTTGGATGCTCAGTCAAACAAAAACCCAAACACTATTTTTAAAGCAAAAGCAGAGTATGTAAACTCTGCAAAACGTGCTGCCGACATTGAGGCTTGCTACCAACCTCTTACAAAGGTTACAGATAGACTTCAAAAAATATGTGCTTATTCAGCATTAAGTCTTGGAGCGCGTGATGCATATAAACAAGTTGATCCTCCTAAGTCAAAAAATAGCCAAAAAAAGTAGTCTTGAATTGAATGGCACTGAAATAAGAAAATAGTTCTGGTTTTTTCATATTATTTTTCATAATATATGCTATGGACTCTTCTTTATAGTGCAAGATAAGTTTGTCGACTTGTCAGTTTGATTCGATCTCACGATCGGGTCTCGGGGTGCCGCGATTGCGCACGGTCCCCCGACCCGATCAATATATCGTGCAAAACTAGAAGTTAAAAAACTTGCTCTACATTTTAAGATCGAGACAATGGCTTATATATTATAATAAATATCGTGCTAAAATCAGAACCATTATCTTATTTCAGTGTCATTCGGTTTAGGGTGGTTGCGCTTATAAAGATTGAAGACTCTTTTATTTGATATATTATTCTTAAACCGGTAAAGGATCGACTAAGAAGTGATTCACACTTTGTAAATCTTCACATTTTAAAATTCCTGTACTTCGTTTTAGTCGAAGACCTTCTAGTAGGTAAGCATAGCGTACTTGTGCATAATCTCGCGCTACACTCAGTAGTTTTGATTCAGCGTTTAAGATATCTACTAAAGTTCTGGTGCCCGCAGAATACCCCGCCTTAATAGATTCTACTGCACTTTTATTTGAAATCACAGATTCACTTAGTGCTTGTATTTCGCTAATGCCTGTAAGAATCCCACGGTATCGTTGCCGTACCTCACTATCGACTATGCGTCTGCGATGATCGAGGTTTTTAAGTGCTTCAGTATACTGGGCTTGAGCTTGTCGCGTACGCGATAGAATGGCGCCTCCTTGAAACAACGGTAAATTAGCAGTTAACGTTATAACTTGATTAGGGAATAATTTTTTGGCATCATCAAGAAGGCTATAGGAAGGAGGCTTTGCAGACCCAGCTTGTAGACTTAAATCAAGGGTAGGCAGATGTCCTGCCACTTGCGTTTTAATATTCGCCTTTGCTGCGTTAGCGGCAGCTTGATCAATTTGAATTTCTAAATTATGCAGGTTTGCTTCATACACCCAGGTTTCTTGGTTTGCCGGATGAGGAGGTAATAAAGGGATTTTTTTATTTTGTTCTATTCCTTTTACGGAAGCCACAATCACGCCTATTAATTCACGTAATTCTTCATATCGGTCACTTAATTGGTTTTTGGCCGCAATTTCTTGTGCAATAGCATTATCATGTCCTGCTTTTGCTTCTAATACATCGGTAATAGGGACTAAGCCTACTTCAAAACGATGACGAGCTTGCTCTAATTGTTTAAAAAAAGCTTTACGTTGAGAGGTGGTAAAAAATAGGGTATCATTGGCACCTAAAATAGCAAAGTATCGTTCGCAAGCTCGGATGATTAAATCTTGTTCCGCAGCTAATAAAGTAGCTAAAGCCTGTTGTTTGATTTGTTGCGCTTGTGTTAATTGAGAAAATAGCTCTAAATGTATAAGCGGTTGGCTTAAATTAATATTGTAACTTTGTGTATTGTACTTGTTAAAAGGAGGAGGGCCTGAATCTATCCCAGAATTTACTCCTTGTGCGCTAATCTGAGGTAAAAAAAGTGCTAAAGCTTGTGGCACAACTTCTTTTTGTGCTCTATAGTGTGCTTGGGCTGCTTGCAACAGAGGATCATTTTGTAATGCGAGTTGATACGTCTGCATGAGATTCAGAGTTAATTTTTGAGGTTGTGTGGTTGCCCATAGGCTTGAAGAAGACACTAATAAAGTTAAAAAACTTATTACATGTGAAATAAGTGAAAAGTGAATTTTTTTATGTATTGCTTGGATCATAAGTTAAGTTTCTCTTCTAAAAATAAATGCAAATGAACACTAAAGTAAAAAAATACTTGCTATATTTTTTCAATCCTACCATATTGAGCGAATAATTTACCAATATAATTAATTTAGTTAATAAAATAATAAAAATACCAAAATACGAATGTCAAAGATTAAAAATAATACCCGAAATAATAGTCAATATACAGCAGAATCTATTGAAGTGTTAAGCGGCTTAGATCCTGTTAAAAAACGCCCTGGAATGTATACCAACACTTCAGATCCCCTTCATCTTGGAAAAGAAGTATTTGATAATAGTGTCGATGAGGCGCTTGCAGGGCATGCCTCTAAAATTGAGGTGGTGCTTTATAAAGATGGCTCACTTTCTGTCTCCGATGATGGACGCGGAATGCCAGTTGATAAACATGCCCAAGAAAAAATATCTGGTGTAGAGCTTATTTTAACCCGTTTACATGCTGGTGCAAAATTTTCTAATAAAACGTATGAGTTTTCTGGTGGATTGCATGGTGTTGGGGTTTCAGTGGTGAATGCACTTTCTAAAAAATTAGAAGTGACCATTAAGCGAGAAGGAAAAGTTCACTTCATGACTTTTGCGCATGGGGATAAGCAAACCAATTTAAAAGTGATAGGCACCGTTGCTAAAAAAGAAACAGGGACGATGATTCATTTTTGGCCAGAAGAAAGCTATTTTGATTCTCCTAAATTTTCAGTCGCTAAATTAGAGCACTTGTTAAAAGCTAAGGCGGTGTTGTGTGCTGGCTTAATTGTCTCGTTTACCCAAGAGGCAACCGGTGAGACTCAAACTTGGTGTTATGAGGGTGGGTTAGCGGCGTATTTACAAGAATCCATTGTCGATGATGCGCCTGTTTTTCCAGAAAAACCTTTTGAAGCAGATTTTAAAGGGGAGAAAGAGCAAGCGAGTTGGGCGCTCTTTTGGTTACCAGAAGGGGGCGAGCTCCTGACTGAAAGTTATGTGAATTTAATCCCTACCGCGCAAGGGGGAACCCATGTGAATGGGTTAAGAAGCGGGTTGCTTGAAGCCATGCGTGATTTTTGTGAAGTACGTAATTTATTACCTCGTGGTATTAAGCTGGCATCAGAAGATATTTGGGATCAATGTGCTTATGTATTATCGCTTAAAATGCAAGATCCACAATTTGCGGGGCAAACTAAAGAACGTTTAACTTCCAGAGAGCCTGCTGCTTTTGTGATGGGGATAGTCAAAGATGCGTTTAGTTTATGGTTGCATCAACACACCAAAGAAGGTGAGCAACTAGCAGAAATGATGATCAATAATGCCCAATCTAGGTTGCGTAAAGGCAAGCAAATTGCTCGTAAAAAAATCACTGCGGGTCCTGCGCTACCAGGTAAATTAGCAGACTGTTCTTGTAGTGATCCGATGAAAGGGGAATTATTTCTAGTAGAAGGGGAATCTGCTGGAGGTTCAGCCAAACAAGCAAGAGATCGAGAATTTCAAGCAGTCATGCCGTTAAGAGGGAAAATTTTAAATACATGGGAAGTAGATGTAGCAGATGTGTTAGCTTCTCAAGAAGTCCATGATATTTCAGTCGCTATTGGTCTTGATCCGCATAGTACGGATTTATCCAAATTACGATATGGTAAAATATGTATTTTAGCGGATGCGGACTCTGATGGGCTGCATATTGCGACTTTATTATGTGCATTATTTTTAAAACATTTTAAATCACTCGTAGCCGAAGGTCATGTGTTTGTAGCCATGCCGCCTTTGTATCGTATTGATATTGGTAAAGAAGTATTTTATGCCTTAGATGATCAAGAAAAACAAGGTGTTTTAGACAGGATTAAAGCCGAAAATAAAAAAGGCAAAGTGAATGTTCAGCGTTTTAAAGGATTGGGTGAAATGAATCCAATACAACTTAGAGAAACGACCATGGCGATAGATACGCGTTATCTGCTTCAGCTCACTTTGGATGAAGCAAATGAGGCAGAGTTATTATTAGATATGTTATTAGCCAAAAAACGTGCTGCAGATAGACGTGCTTGGTTAGAACATAAAGGCGATTTAGCAGAAGTTTAGGATTAGGTATGACAAGAAAATCAAAAAACACCAAAGTAATTCCTATAGAAAATATAGAAAAGCGATCGATTGCTGATTTTGCAGAAAAAGCCTATCTCGATTATTCTATGTACGTCATTATGGATAGAGCGCTGCCTCATATTGGAGATGGTTTAAAACCGGTACAACGACGTATTGTGTATGCCATGTCGGAGTTAGGGTTAGGAAATCTTGCAAAATATAAAAAATCCGCGCGTACTATTGGGGATGTGTTAGGGAAGTTCCATCCCCATGGAGATAGTGCTTGTTATGAAGCTATGGTTTTATTGGCACAGCCTTTCTCATACCGTTATCCTTTGGTGGATGGCCAGGGAAACTGGGGAGCGCCCGATGATCCTAAATCTTTTGCTGCAATGCGCTATACTGAGGCGCGCTTAGCTAAATTTGCAGATATTTTATTGCAAGAATTAGGACAAGGCACGGTAGATTGGTCGCCTAATTTTGATGGTACTTTGTTAGAGCCGAAGGTGTTACCAGCGCGATTACCTACGTTATTGTTAAATGGTACTACCGGGATTGCGGTGGGAATGGCAACCGATGTGCCGCCTCATAATGTACGAGAAATTGCGCTTGCCTGTATTGCTTTATTACACAATCCACGCATGTCTTTACAAGAATTGATGCACATTGTGCCGGGGCCTGATTTTCCAACCGATGCTGAATTGATTACTTCTCGTGAGAGTATTGAGAGAATATATGAAACAGGTGGTGGCTCGTTAAAAATGCGGGCTGTGTATAAAATAGAACAAGATGATATTGTGATTACGGCTTTGCCGCATCAAGTATCTGGGGCTAAAATTTTAGAGCAAATTGCCAATCAAATGCGTGCTAAAAAGCTACCGATGATTGCGGATTTGCGGGATGAGTCTGATCATGAGAACCCGACTCGATTATTAATTATTCCTCGTAGCAATAAAGTGGATAAAGAGGAATTAATGTCGCATTTGTTTGCGACAACCGATTTAGAACATAGTTATCGCGTAAATATGAATGTGATTGGCTTAAATGGCCGCCCTCACGTGAAGCCTTTACTTACTTTTTTAAGTGAATGGTTGGAATTTAGAACCCAAACCGTTACAAAACGCTTAACTTACCGTTTAGAAAAAGTCACTGATCGGATGCATATTTTAGAAGGTTTATTAATTGCCTTTTTAAATATTGATGAAATAATTCATATAATTCGAAGTGAAGATCATCCTAAAGCTATTTTAATTAAAAGATTTAAACTATCCGAAATTCAAGCAGAAGCGATTTTAGAGCTTAAATTACGACATATTGCTAAATTAGAAGAGCATAAAATTCAAAGCGAGCAAGATGCTTTAGCCAAAGAGCGCGACAGTTTAGAAAAAATATTAGGATCCCCAACGCGTTTAAAATCTTTAATTAAAAAAGAATTAGAAGAAGATGCGAAAAAATATGGGGATGATAGACGCTCCCCTATCGTGGTTCGAGGCGAAGCTAAAATTATTAACGTTACTGAACGTTTGCCTATGGAGCCTATTACGGTTGTTTTATCAGACAAAGGATGGATTCGCTCAGCTAAGAGTCATGAAGTAGAGGGTTTGAGCTTAAGCTATAAATCGGGCGATGCCTTTAAAATTCAGATCCAGGGTAAAAGTAATGATCAAGTCTTGTTTTTAGACTCTACAGGGCGCTCATACATGCTCCCAGCCCATGCATTGCCTTCCGCTCGAGGCTTTGGTGAGCCGTTATCGAGTCTTTTAAGTCCTCCTTCTGGGGCCAGTTTTGTATGGATGGCAATGGCCAATACGAGTGATGCTACTGAGATGAGCCAAAAAGTATTATTAGTCTCTAGTGCCGGATATGGGTTTATAACCACCTTAGAAGAAATGCAAACTAAAAATCGTAAAGGTAAGGCATTGCTTAAATGTTCTGAAGGAGTAGTTGCCCTCCCGGTGGCCTTTATAGCCAAAGATCAAAGTCGATTAGCTATTTTAAGCAATGAAGCCAGATTGTTAATTTTTGATACAAACGAAATTCCTGAATTAAGTAAGGGTAAAGGTAATAAACTAGTCAGTATTCCGATAGAGAGGGTAGTCTCAGGTGAAGAATATGTGTCAGGATTGGTTTTATTGAGAAAAGCAGATGGTTTGTTAATAAAATCAGACAAGCGTAAGGTGAATTTAACCCCTAGAGAGCTAGATGATTATTTAGGAGAGCGTGCTCGCCGAGGTAATAAATTACCTAAGCCGATGGGGAGTGCTACCAATGCCACTATGGAAATAGTGCAAAAAAAATAGTCTTAAAATGCATTTTATAATGCACCCTTTTAGGGTAGGGTGCATTATACCCTCTAGCCACTCAGATCCTCATAGAGCCCTTCTTTTACGACTTTAAGCAGTTTCAATGCCGCAGTTTCTTGTGAAATAAATTGAATTTCACAGTCAGGATGAATCCCTTGTAACTTTTCAATTCATTTGTTAAAGGTACCACCCACGCAAATTGAGCGATCGGTACCACCGATATCTACGCCGGTACCGTTTAAGTTGTATCCGCGTTGAATTTCATAAAGACCTTGCACAAACTGTGTTCTGGCATCTTCAAGGCTACTCATTATTTGAACGGTATCTGAAATAGCTCAAAATGTCAGTGCTAATAATTGTCTATGTGTAAACCCATGCGCAAGCTATTTTAAAAAAATAATGCGATTAAAGGTTTGACTCACTCGCTACTACACCAGCTACCATTTTATGTGGCGCACCAGGAACATCGCGTACAAAACGAGGTAATAAAAAGCCAGGAAGCTCGCAAGCTAAGTCTCGGATTAATTCAGCACTCACTTTCGGGCTGACTTGAAAATGGTGTGTGCCTTGTACGCGATCAAGTAAATTAATGTAATAAGGTAAAATACCATGATCATGCAGTGCAAAGCTTAATGCGGCTAAGGTGCTTACTTTATCATTAATGCCTTTGAGTAAAACGCTTTGATTTAATACCGTAATATTAATATTTTTTAAAGCTTCAACCCCTTTGGCAATATTTTGGCACAATTCTTGAGGGTGATTACAATGTAATACGACGGTTGTTTTAAAGCGGGTATTTTTGAGCCATGATAATAAACTATCATTAATGCGCTCAGGGATCACAATAGGGATGCGCGTATGAATCCTCAGATACTTAATATGGGGAATGGTTTCTAATTTTTCAATTAATTTTTTTAAATAGTGATCCGTTGTCATGAGTGGATCGCCACCACTTAAAATGACTTCAACGACTTCAGATCGTTCTTTAATATAATTGAGCTGTTCATCCCACGCATTTAAACTTGGTTTATTTTCATCATAAGGGAAATATCGTCTAAAACAATATCGGCAATTAATGGCACAACTGCCGCTTATCGGTAATAAAACTCTATTTTTAAATTTATGTAAAATACCAGAGCAGGGGTTGTAATTAAGGTCTTGTACAGGATCTAGGCTAAAATTTTGGGTAATGATATTTTCGTGTTGTACAGGCAATATTTGCAATAATAAGGGATCATTGCGATCGCCTTTTTTCATTTTTTCAATAAAACCTTTAGGAACGCGTAAAGGAAAGGAGGTTTTAAATTCCTCCTCTAATTCTAATTCTAAATCTATCATGCTAGCTAAAACCTTTAAATCAGTAACTACCTCCATTAATGCTCGTTGCCAAGGAGATTTTTGTTTCGAAATTTGAAGCGTTTGAGTTATCATAGGGCTTTCACTATACAGGATTTTTTTATGGCTACATATAATACCAGCGAATTTAAAAGCGGCTTAAAAATAATATTAGAAGGCGATCCTTTTAATATTATTGAGAATGAGTTTGTTAAACCTGGAAAAGGACAAGCTTTCAGTCGCGTTAAGTTAAGAAACTTAAAAACGGGTCGGGTTTTGGAAAAAACCTTTAAATCAGGGGATGTAGTAGAAGGGGCAGATGTGATGGATACGGATATGCAATATCTTTATCATGACGGCGAGCATTGGCATTTTATGAAACAAGATAGTTTTGATCAATATGAAATCAATGCCGCTTCTGTCGGTGATGCAGCTAAGTGGCTTAAGGACGAAGATACCTGTGTTGTGACTTTATGGAATGGGGTACCGTTGTGTGTGACGCCTCCTAATTTTGTGGAATTAGCAATCACAGAAACCGATCCAGGCTTAAAGGGGGATACTTCTGGAGGCGGGGGAAAATCAGCGATTTTAGAAACGGGTGCGGTAGTCAGAGTGCCTTTATTTTTACAAATCGGAGATAAAGTAAAAGTCGATACTCGTAATGGCGAATATGTATCTCGGGTGAAATAACTATGTGGAAACCAACTGCCTCCCTTGAAGCTTTACAAAAACGTGCACAGATTATACGAAATATTCGTCAATTTTTTGAAACAAGGGGTATTTTAGAAGTAGAAACACCCTTGTTGGGTAAAACGGCAACGCCGGATCCTTTAATTGAGCCTTTTATTACGAGTTATCAAGGGCCGCTTGCGCCTGCTGGGCAAATGCTTTATCTGCAGACTTCTCCTGAATTTGCAATGAAGCGGCTTTTAGCCGCGGGCTCAGGCGCCATTTTTCAAATCTGTAAAGTCTTTAGAAATGGCGAGGTAGGGCGTTTTCATAATGCTGAATTTACGATGTTAGAATGGTATCGTCCAGGTCTTCATTATTCAGAATTGATTCAAGAAGTGAGTGATTTATTAACCGAGATTTTGGATGTTCCAGAAGCTGAGTTATTATCTTATCAATCTGTGTTTCAACAATATTTAGATATTAATCCTCATGATCGAGCATTGTGTACTGAATCGTTTTTAGCTGCAATAGCTCAATCTCAGGGCTTAATTCAAGATCTCAATGAACTTAGTTTAGATTATAACGGCTGGCTAGATTTGTTATTTAGTGAAATTATTCAACCACAATTAGGTTTGGAATGCCCCGTGGTATTAGTAGATTTTCCGGTTTCTATGGCTGCTTTGGCTCAGATCCGAGAAGATCACGATGCTACATTGGTGGCTGAGCGATTTGAGTTTTATGTGCGGGGTGTTGAGTTAGCAAATGGATACCATGAGTTATTGGATGCTAAAGAACAAACACAGCGTTTTGAAGAAGATATAAAAAAGCGGGTTAGCTTAGGAGTCACGCCTTTAGCGATCGATGATAAATTATTAGCTGCTTTAGAAGCAGGGGTTCCGCCCTGTAGTGGGGTAGCGCTGGGGGTCGATAGATTAGTGTTGATTGCCTTAAATGCAAAACGTTTAAATCAAGTGATGAGTTTTGACTTGGCAAGTATATGAGGTGTGCTGATATACTTTCTGAATACTTGCCTAGTTACCCACTTTCAAATGTAAATAAAATATCTCCGCTAGCGGATTCTTTAGAAGCACTGGCTTGAAGCGTAATATGCTTACCCAGTAAATACCGTAAGCTCACAGCGCTGGCGGTATCTAAAACCCGTAATGAATATTCGGCATAGAGTTTATTAGAAAGATGCTTGCCAATAACAAAAGCGGTTTGTTTTAAATCATTTTGCCCAGGCATATTACTTTCAATTTGGTTTAGCCCAAATTTATCAAGTTTTAAATTTTTAGCCAAATCTAGTTTCACGTCATGTCGTTTATTCCCTAAGAAAGTAATTAATTCATTTGCGGCTTCTAACACCAAAGTGGTTTGTGCTTCCGAAGCATCCCTTTGGGGTTTATTGAGCACTAAATAAGAAATAATATCCGCTTCTTTCATAGTTGGAACGGAGAACATTTTTAAGACAGGTTCTTGAACGGTGCCTTTTAAAGAAATACCCACTAATATAGGTTTATGCGCCGTCATCGTATTATTTCCAGAATCAAATAAAACGGTGTCTTTTCCTTTTTTAGGCATTGTAAAGAGTTTATTTTGAATAGGGGTGTAAATTTGCTTAACCGCACGAATATCCCAGGTAGGATTACTAATTTGATCGCCTAAAAAGGCAATCTGACCTTGTTGAATATCTAAGGTATTACCATGGGTACGATATTTGCCATTGACTAAACTGAGTTTGCCACGCGCATGCAGATTGGAGTTTTGTGTGAAAATATTTAATTTACCTATTACATGGCTTTGTAAGCCAAATCCTTTGTAACGAATATGATTGCCTAATTCGATATTAATGTTGGTGACCAAAGGGGCATAGCCTTTATGTCGTAAGCTATCGAGTGCATCATTTTGGATAGGTTTTTTGGATATATTAATATGATTACTTGGAGTGATTTCCGCTAAATTATTGACCACAATCATATCATTGGAGGGCTGAATAATATCTTTGGCAAATACTTGAGTTTCAATCTCAGCATTTGGAATAAAAATGTTTCCAGTGAGTTGCGGCACATTATCTTTAAGTTGCAGACGCAATGTGGGGTTGGCAATAATGAAATATTCTGGGGTTTGGCTTAAGGTAAGCATAGACCCTTTTAAGGATAAATCAACTAAAGGTGTTTTTTGTGTAAAATCAGAAATCCCTTCAATGGTAAAAGATCCTTTGCCCATAGATCCCTTGCCTGTAATGTTTAATTTTCCATCTCCTGTACTTTCTAAATTAAGAACCGATATATGAAGATTAGTAGAGAGGTTGTTTAATTCGGAAGAATCAATGGTTAAATTGCTAAGGGTTACATTTCCTCCGAAGCTTGGATTGAATACATCTCCTTGTAGGGTTAAATTCAGTTTAGCTTGCCCGTGCACATCTTCTAATTCAGGAAAAAGTTTTACTAAGCAATCTAGATCAAGAATGTCTCCTTGAATTTGACCTAAAAGAGCATAAGCGGAGTCTGGATGGGTATCTACTTTTAGTTTGGCATGCATAATATTTTCACCCAATATATTGATATCAATATTGGATTGTATAGTGTGCGCAGTCGTATCCCTTTGCAGTGTAATTTTTCCTACGGAAGTAGGGAGTTTTCCAAAACGTTTATGGTGCAGATCTAGCTTTTTAAGATCAATTTTCCAATATGATTTAGTTAATTTATCTAGATTCCCTATAAAATTAGTATCTATCTGATAATCATTAAAGTTACCATGGATATCAAGATGATGCTTATCAAAGTTACCAGATCCCTCTAATACTAGATTTTTTATTTGATTATCTAGATAGGATAATTGCTTAGATTCGAGCGTGAGTTTAATGATAGTATCGTGATCAATTTGATTAATATCATGCAGTTTTAGGGTTCCGCGAGTGAGGATATCTCCTTTTAGACTGGGTATAAACTGATTGAGTTCAGCAATTTTAAAATCCCATTGTAAGTTAATGTATTTATCATGTTGATCAAATAAGAGGATACCTTGTTTTGCTTGGATATTAAGGGTTTTAAATAAATGATTTTGATGTGAGGCCCCTCGGGTAAAAGTCAGAGATTCTATATCAATTGGTTTTTCACCCACCTGTACAGAGATGGTATTGGCTTGAAAATCTTCAATAATGAGCTGTACAGTTAATATTTTTTGAAGTTGATTTGCTAGTGTAGTGAGACTAGGGATCTCTGTGGTCCACTCTTGGGAAGTATCATGATAAACAATTTTAATATTGTTTGCTTTAAGTTGCTTTAAATTAATGCTTTTTCGAATACTTTTGTAGGCCCCTTCTGACCAATCGGCAGTGAGGGTATCAGCAGAAAAACTAAATTGGGGATTATGACTGCTTACTTTTTTAAGTGTGAGTGGCCCAGCTAAGATGCCTTCTACGTCTTGAACATGAATTGGATAAGGTAAAAACAAATTCATTAAGCCAATGCTTAATTTCGCCCCGGGATTGGTATAGAACATAGCCAGAACGATAACAAATATTATCATTCCGAGAATAGTAAGTTGTAAGCCTATTCGGTACAACAGAGAAAATAGGTGCCCAATATATTTCATTATTAGGTAATTTTATCAGATTTTTATTAAAACACCGAGTTTTAGTGTTTTTCGAGTGTAAGCTGCTCCAAATTTATGAAAGCTGTGATAGTATGGCCCTTATCTTAAACATTTTATTTAATAAATTAAAGTAATTATTATAACTTTATTTGAATATGAAAAATAACAAAATCTCATCAAAATCGCTACTATCTGCGTCTATAGCACTTGCTAGCTTACTGTATTCATCATTTGCCTTGTCTTTCGAATCGTTTGTTATTAAAAATATTAGGTTAGAGGGGTTACAACGGTTTTCCGAGGAAACCGTGTATAGTTACTTACCAGTCCAAATCGGAGATAGGGTATCGGAATCTAGGACTTCAGAGATTATTCGAACCTTGTTTAAAACAGGCTTTTTTCAGGATGTTCATTTGGCCAGAGAAGGCGATATCTTAGTTTTACAATTTAAAGAAAGACCGGCTATTGGGTCTTTTAAAGTAAGCGGTAACAAAGATATTGAAACCGAGATGTTAACCAAAAGCTTTAAGCAAATGGGCTTGGTAGAAGGGGAAACCTTTAATCGTGCATCGCTTGAAATTGCACGAAATGATTTAGAAAGGGTCTATGCTAGTCGTGGCAAATATGCCGTTAAAGTCGAAACAAAAGTCACTCCGCTACCCAGAAATAGGGTCCAAGTTGAAATTATCATTGACGAAGGCTTTGTAGCAAGAATTAAACAAATTAATATTTGCGGTAATAAGGTTTTTTCTAAGGCAAAATTGATTCAACAATTAAGCTTAAGTACACCGACTTTTTGGAGTTGGTATACGCATGATGATGAATTTGATCAAGAAAAATTAGCCAAAGATTTAATGAGTTTAAAGTCTTTTTATATGGATAGAGGCTACATTAATTTTAAAGTCGTATCAACGCCTATTTCAATTAGCCAAGATAAGCATTGTATTTTTATGACTATTAATATTTCCGAGGGAGAAATATATAAGATTAAAAGTACGACAGTAGAAGGGGATATGGCTTCGCTGGAATGCGAGCTCAATGCCTATTTAAAAATAATACAACCAGGTGAAATTTTTTCTCGTGGTAAAATCATAGCCATAGCCAAAGCCATGACGGATTTATTGGGGAATGCAGGCTATGCTTTTGCCCAAGTTGATCCTGTTCCTGATATCAATGAAACGACTAAAGAGTTGAATTTTGTTTTTCATGTCAATGCAGGCAAAAAGGTATACGTGCGTCGTTTAGATTTTGAAGGAAATGTTAAAACTGAAGATACGGTGTTGCGCAAACAAGCGATACAGTTAGAAGGGGTCGCTATTTCTACTCCTAAAGTAGAAGCCACCAAGTCGCGTTATGAGCGCACAGGCTTTTTTAATGAAGTGAATATCAATACCCTTCCAGTGCCAGGAATTTCTGATCAAGTGGATGTGGTTTACTCCCTTACAGAAGCGCCTACAGGCAGTTTAAGTGGCGGGGTTGGGTATTCTAGTGAAGATCGTTTCTTATTTAATGCTAAGGCTTCTAATCGTAATTTATTTGGAACCGGTAAAAATTTAGATTTAGATTTTAATTATTCTCGATCAGCTATAAGCTGTAATTTAGGATATAACAATCCTTTTTATACATTAGATGGCGTGAGTCGTGGTTTTGGTCTTTTCTATACCAAAACCAGTTTAGGAGAATCGGCTCCTATTTCCAATTATACTACGGATGTATATGGTGCAAATGTCAGTCATGGGATCCCGTTAACCGAACATCAACGTTTAACTTTTGTTGCAGGCGTACAAAATACTAAATTAACCTTTCCAAAAGATTCCGCCCTACCACGAGAAATTAGGCAATTTCTTGAACAAAATGAATCTAATTGTACTACTATGTCAATAGATTCTAATAAAGCTTGTAATTTCAAAGAGTTGAATCTAGCAGTTGGATGGACTTATAATGATTTAGATCGCTATGTATTTCCTCATAAAGGAATGGCACATTCACTTGGTTTTAATATAACTACTCCTTATTCTGATTTACAATACTATAAAGTCGGCTATAATATGCAATATTATAAACCATTAACCCATGATTTTATTGGATTGATTTTAGCGAATTTTGGGTATGGATATGGTTATGGTACGACATCCGATTTGCCTTTCTTTAAAAATTATTATTTAGGAGGGGCAAAAACGTTAAGAGGATTTGAAGATAGTAGTTTAGGACCTAAAGATTCATTAGGTAAACCTTTTGGTGGCAACCTGATTGCTAATGGTACCATTGCTTTGATTTTACCAGAGTTGATTGCACCCGAAACGCATTCTGTTAGAACGGCTTTATTTTTAGATTGGGGACAAGTGTATCATGTGCCTCCCTTATCTCAAGAAGGCTTATCCCAAAATGCAAATGGGTTTCGATATGCATTAGGGGCATCTATTACTTGGATCTCTCCTATAGGACCTTTAGTACTCAATGTAGCGTATCCGATTAATGTCAAAAAAGGCGATCAAACACAATACTTTTCTATTGCGTTTGGAACAGTATTTTAATTTTTTATTTTATAATTTGGAGCAACAATGATGAAACAAACAATTAGCAAAATAGCAGTAGGTCTTACTTTTGGTTTAGCACTATTATCCTCAAATGTTACGCAAGCGGCAGATTTGAAAATTGCTACGCTTGATCTTAGAAAAATTATGTTAACCTCTCCTGATGCAAAAGCAATAGAGACTCGATTAAAAAAAGAATTTGGATCAAAAGATCAAGAACTGATTGCAAAAGACAAAAGTTTTAAAGAAACAGTAGAAAAATTACAACGCAATGGCGCCATTATGAGTGTAGCAGAGCGTACAAAATTGGAACAAGAAGCGGGTGCCAAACAAAAAGAACTACAACGGTTGCAAATGAAGTTCCAAGAAGAGGGCGGAAAGAGACAACAAGAAGAAACGCAAAAATTTTTAGATAAAGTGAAAAAATCGGTTACTCAAGTTGCTGTTAAAAAAAGAGTGGATATGGTTCTTTTAAGTGATGCAGTCCCTTATTTTAATAATCCTCAAATGGATATCACGCAAGAAGTTATGCAACATTTAGCAGGCAAGTAACTTTCAGAGTTTAGGGTGTTTTGACTATGAAGTTAAATAAAGTAAAAAGCCTAGAAAAATCAGCCAGTTTTTCATTAGGAGAACTGGCTGAACATGTAGGTGGGCAGGTTGAACCAACGTATTCATCAATTTTAATTGAGCGCGTCGCTACCATTGAAAAAGCAGGTGCAGGGAATATTTGTTTTTTAGAAAATGAAAAATATAAAAAATTTTTAGAGCATGCTCAAGGGTGTGCCGTATTAGTCTCTCAATCTATGGCGCAGCATTGCTGCGGGCCGGTAGTGATTGTAGAAAATCCTAAATTGGCTTTTTCCAAAATAATTCGTTTATTTCACCCTGAAAAGGTGCAAAAACCTGGTATTCATCCTTCGGTGATTCTAGGGAATAATACTTTTGTTGATCCCAGTGCCTATATTGGGCCTTATTGTGTATTAGGCGATGATATTATTATTCAAGCGAATGTGATTTTAAATGCGCAAGTTACACTTGGCGATAATTGCCATATAGGAAAAAATAGTTATATACATGCTAATGTGCATCTATATTCCAATGTAGTATTAGGGCAACACAATATTATTCACAGTGGCGTTGTACTGGGAAGTGATGGTTTTGGATTTGTTCAAGATAAGCAACAGTGGATTAAAATACCCCATATTGGAGGCGTTTTAGTTGGTAATAATGTTGAAATTGGCGCCAATACCACGGTAGATAGAGGCGTAATTGAAAATACCGTTATTGAAGATAACGTTATTATAGATAATTTAGTTCAAATTGCACACAATGTGCATATTGGGACAGGCACAGCCATAGCAGGATGTGTAGGGATTGCAGGGAGTGCAAAGATAGGGGCGTATTGTCAAATAGGAGGTGGATCCATTATTAATGGTCATCTTACTATTGCAGATTATACTTATTTTATTGGTGGATCCCAAGTGGGAAATTCCATAAAAAAATCAGGTGTCTATTCCTCAGGGATCCCAGCTAAAGAATACACAAGTTGGATAAAAAATGTTGCTCGATTTCATCAGCTAGATGCAATTGCCGATAGATTAAAAGTTGTAGAAAATAAATTAAAGACACAGGATTAATAATTATGCCAAAAACTCCCTCTAGTAGTGTTATTACTATAGATGATATTGTAAATTTATTACCTCATCGTTATCCTTTCTTGTTAGTCGATAGAGTCATGGAATATGATTCTGACTCTATGCATGCTATTAAAAATATCACTTTCAATGAACCTATTTTTACTGGACATTTTCCAGGAAACCCAGTTTTTCCAGGGGTATTATTAGTAGAAGCCTTAGCACAAGTAGGAGCTATTTTAACCTATATTAGCGTTGGCTCAACGCCCAAAGAAAATATTTTTTATTTGGCCTCGATGAATAATGTTAAATTTAAAAAAGTGGTTAAGCCAGGCGATCAAGTGCACCTTTATGTAAAGGTCGTCAATTGTAAGGGTATGTTTAGAAAATTTAGAGGGGAAGCTTTGGTGGATAATGAAGTTGTTTGTTCAGCTGAAGTTTTAGGCGTCATGAGGAAAATAGAATCATGATTTCAGATAAAGCGATTATTCATCCTTTAGCAAAAATAGCAGACAATGTTACGATTGGACCTTTTAGTATTATTGGTGAATCCGTTGAAATTGGCGAAGGATCTTCCATTGGTTCCCATGTTGTGATTACAGGACCTACTCGCATTGGAAAAGAAAATAAAATATATCCATTTTCTGCTATTGGTTCAGATGGACAAAACAAACAATCTCAAAATAATCCATCTATCTTAACTATTGGAGATCGTAATATCTTTAGGGAAAATATTACCATCTCTAGAGGTACAGAGGCAGGCGGGGGCAAAACCTCTATAGGGGATGATAATTATTTTATGGCGTATGTGCATGTTGCGCATGATTGTCATATTGGTAATCATACTACCTTTTCAAATAATGCAACATTGGCTGGGCATGTTATTATTGAAGATTATGTGAATTTAGCAGGATTTGTTGGTATTCATCAGTATTGCAGAATTGGAAAATATAGTTTTTGTTCGGGATTTAGCGCAATAGCCAAAGATGTCCCTCCCTTTGTAACCGTATTTGGTCAATTGGCTCAAGTCCATGGTTTAAATTTAGTTGGATTAAAACGCCACGGATTTAGTGAAGCTACTTTATTGCAACTCAAACGTGCTTATAAGGTTTTGTATAGGCAGGAATTAACCATTGGGGCTGCAATTGAAAAATTACTGACTATGGTAGATGAGTGCCCAGAAATTCAAGAATTTATTGATTTTATTGAAAAATCAGAACGTGGAATTGTACGTTAATTCTTTTGAAAAAAATAAATAGATTAAAAATCGCTATTATTGTAGGAGAAGCATCAGGTGATCAGCTAGGGGCTGGTTTAATGAGCGCTTTACAAAATGAGAATGTAGATATTCAGTTTATAGGCATAGGGGGAGAAAGAATGAAAGCATTAAGCTTTCATTCTTTTTTTGAGATGGAACGTTTGGCGATAATGGGGTTTGTGGAGCCGCTTCGTCGCTTACCTGAATTATTAAGGATGCGTCGATTTATACTGAATGAGTTTACGCAAAATCCACCCGATCTTTATATCGGTATAGATGCACCCGATTTTAATTTAGGGATTGCGAATATTTTAAAAGCACGTGGGATTAAAACATTACAGTATGTCAGTCCAACGATTTGGGCTTGGCGTCCTAATCGAATTAAAAAAATAGTAAAAGCATTAAATGATATTTTGCTGATTTTTCCATTTGAATCTGATATTTATAAAAATTACAATGATAAAAATAAAACCCAATTAGGATATCATTATGTTGGTCACCCCTTGGCTGATGAAATTGAATTGTTCTTAGATAAAAAACCTGCTCGAATAAAATTGCATATCCAGTTACAACAAAAAGTAATCGCTATTTTACCCGGTAGTAGAGTATCTGAAATTCAGGCTATTACGCCATATTTTATAAAGATAGTAGAAATTTTACATCTTAATGATAAGAATATCTTGTTTGTTGCTGCAATGGTCAATGAAGAAAAAGCACAATTATTTAAAGCAATGTTACACAAAATAGAGTGTAGCGTTCCGATTATGATATGTGTGAATGACACCAGAACGGTATTACAAGCTTGTGATGCCGCCATGGTGGTTTCAGGTACCGCTACTTTAGAGACTGCTTTAATGAAGCGTCCCTTTATTGTGGGGTATAAAACGAGTTTTTGGCAGTATCATATAGCAAAGTGGCTTATTAAGGTAAATTATATTGCTATGCCAAATATTATTGCCAATAAATTATTAGTGACTGAATATATTCAATCTAATCTTGATCCTGTAAAAATGGCTTTGGAATTATTTGGTTTTTTACATGAAGACTTTGAATCTAGCGACGTAGGTAAAACGATGATGCAAGAATTTAAAAATATTCATCATGTATTAAAGCAAAATGCTTCTCACAAAGCAGCGCAGGTCGTTCTCAAATTATTACAGTGAGATGAATATGACAAGTGTACCTGTGCCTACTTCATTTGTTCATTTGCGTTGCCATTCTGAATATTCTATTTATGATAGTTTAATTAGATTTTCCTCTTTGACCCAAAAAGTAGTCGAACACAATATGTCGGCCATTGCGATTACCGATCTTGGTAATATGTTTGGATTTGTAAAATTTTATACTAAAGCACTTCATGCAGGGATTAAACCGCTCATAGGCGCTGAATTGTGGATTGAAAATAATTCACCATTAGGATATAGCAAACTGATTGTATTATGCCAAAATAATCAGGGGTATCATAATTTAACTAAAATTTTATCTAAAGGATATTTAGAAGGTAAACGGATCACAAATCCTATTATCCCTTTTGAATGGGTAGAAAATGCGCATGAGGGATTAATTTTACTCTCTGGCGGCCCACATGGTGCGATTGGCCAGTATATTCTCCAAGAGGAGATGGCACAAGCAAAGGAATTATTAAAATCTTACTTAGCGTTATGGGGCGATCGATTTTATTTAGAAATTCATAGAACTGAGCGTGAAAATGAGTCACACTATAATCAAGGTGTACTGAAATTAGCCTCTGAATTACAGTGTCCAGTCGTTGCAACCAACGATGTTATTATGCTCAAGCGCTCGGATTTTGAAGCACATCAAGCTCGCATAGGGATCCAGCAAGGTACTTTATTGAGTAGTATCGCCCAAAATAAAAATAAATTTTACAGTGCGCAGCAGTATTTAAAATCTTCTAGTGAGATGATTGCGCTTTTTAAAGATATTCCTTCTGCTATTGCTAACACCCTAGAAATAGCAAAAAGATGTACCGTCGATTTGTCATTAGGGCAAGCTTTTTTACCGAATTTTCCAGTTCCTGAAAATCAAACCGTTCAAAGCTATTTAGAATCTGCAGCGCAGATTGGGTTAGAAAAGCGATTTAAAGTGAAAACTGAGAATTTTAAAATGTATCAAGAGCGATTAGAGTTTGAGCTTAAGGTCATTAACTCTATGGGGTATCCTGGCTACTTTTTGATTGTATCGGATTTTATTCGTTGGGCAAAAAGTCAGGATATCCCGGTGGGGCCAGGTCGAGGCTCGGGTGCAGGCTCCTTAGTGGCGTATGCTTTAGAAATTACCGATATCGATCCTTTACAATATGATTTACTCTTTGAGCGTTTTTTAAACCCTGAACGCGTTTCTATGCCTGATTTTGACGTCGATTTTTGTATGGAAGGCCGAGATAGGGTCATTGAGTATGTTGCAAAAACTTATGGTCGAGAGAGTGTTGCTCAAATTGTGACTTTTGGTACTATGGCGGCTAAAGCAGTTATTCGAGATGTAGGGCGCGTATTAGGGCACCCTTATGGATTTGTGGATGCCATTGCTAAATTAATTCCGTTTGAAGTAGGCATGACGCTTAAAAAAGCAATGGAGCAAGAGGAAACCTTATTAACGCGATATAAAGAAGAAGAAGAGGTACAAATCCTTTTAGATTTAGCTAAAAAATTAGAAGGATTAACTCGAAATGTTGGAAAACACGCCGGCGGTGTGGTTATTGCCCCTTCTAAACTAACCGAATTTACTCCTTTATATTGTGAACACGAAACCAATCATATTGTGACACAATTTGATAAAGATGATATTGAATCTATCGGGTTAGTAAAATTTGACTTTTTAGGCTTAAGAACGTTAACCATTATTCATTGGGCTGTTAAAAACGTTAATCTTATAAGAGACAAACAAGGATTATCTGCTGTTAACATTATTGATATTCCTTTAAATGATGAACCCACCTATGATTTATTAAGAGCATGCAGTACTACGGCAATATTCCAGTTAGAATCCCGTGGCATAAAAGAGATTATCCATCGTTTACAACCCGATAGTTTTGAAGAAATTATTGCATTGGTTGCGCTCTATAGACCAGGCCCCTTACAATCAGGGATGGTGGATGATTTCATCGATAGAAAGCATGGTCGATCACAAGTCGTGTATCCTCATGATGATATTATGCCTATTTTAAAACCTACTTATGGCGTTATTTTATACCAAGAGCAGGTGATGCAAATTGCACAAGTTTTAGCAGGCTATACTTTAGGAGCTGCAGATTTGCTCAGACGTGCGATGGGGAAGAAAAAAGCAGAAGAGATGGCAGAGCAACGTCAAATTTTCACTCAAGGCGCAGTAGAGCGGGGAGTGGATGAGGCCATAGCCACTTCCATTTTTGATTTAATGGAAAAATTTGCAGGATATGGTTTTAATAAATCTCACTCTGCGGCGTACGCACTGATTTCTTATCAAACTGCATGGCTAAAAGCGCATTATCCAGGTGCTTTTATGGCTGCTGTACTTTCTGCAGATATGGGGCATACTGATAAAGTAGTTATCTTTATAGAAGAATGTAAGGCCATGCACTTAAATGTGATGCCGCCCAATATTAATGCCAGTGAATATAAATTTATTTTAGATGATCAAAATAATATTATGTATGGTTTAGGCGCTATCAAAGGCGTTGGGGAAGGGGCTATTGCAAGCATTTTAGAAGAAAGACAATATGGAAAATATCTAGATGTATTTGATTTTTGTAGGCGAGTAGATTTAAGAAAAGTCAATCGTCGTGTACTTGATGCTTTAGTGCGTTCAGGCGCTATGGATAGTTTTGTCTCAGATTATGCGGGACGTTCAAGCTTGCTAGCTTCTTTAGATAATGCAGTAAAATCTTCTGAGCAATTTCAAAAAAACAAACAACGCGGGCAATCGGATTTGTTTTTTGCAATGAGTGATGAGATCCACCCTGCACAGCCCTTAGAAGAGAGGCTACCTTGGAGCGATAAAGAAAGACTTCGAGGTGAAAAAGAAACCTTAGGGTTATATTTAACAGGTCATCCTATTCAAGCCATTGAGCATGAGTTAAAACATTTTGTTACACATGCTATTGTAGATATTCCCCATCGTCAAAATACTAAAGTCATTATTGCGGGGGTGATTAGTGCGCTCCGTAGTTTATTTACTAAAAAAGGCGACAAAATGGCTTTTGTGGGCATAGAAGATAATACCGGATTATCAGAAGTGGCTATATTTTCTGATGTATATCAAAAATCTAGATTTTGTTTAGTCAAAGATGAAATTTTAATTATTGAAGGCACTGTGACGATTGATAAAGAATCAGGCGCGAAAAAAATGCGCGCTGAAAATATATATAATTTAGCAGCAGCGCGAGAAAGATTTGCTTCTCATTTAAGCATTGTTATTTCTAAAAAACAAGAAGATATAAATCTTGCTAAAAAATTAAAAGAAATTTTAACGCAAGATCTCCCCATACCGGGAGAATGCCCAGTTATTATTGATTATCAAAATAGTGAATTTGAAGCTCAATATCATTTGTCCTCGGATTGGAATGTACACCCAACCGATGATTTAATAGAAGCTTTGGAAGCCGTGGTAGGTACCAAAAATGCTACGATGGTTTGGTAGTCTACAAAAAGCCATAAAAATAACTTTAAAATATTTTACATAAACCCTAGAGCATGCCAAGTAAATAGGTTATTATAAATCCATAAACCTGCAAATGCAGATTTATGGATTTAAAAACTGGGAATGGATGGGTGTATATGAAACATTTTATTGGTCGGGTAGCAGAATTAAAAGAATTGGCTTCTTTACGTACATCTTTACGTACATTAAGACAAGCAAGTTTATGTGTGAATGGCACTGAAATAAGAAAATAGTTCTGATTTTTTCATCATATTTATTATAATATATAAGCCGCTGCCTCGATCTTAAAGTGTAGAGGAAGTTTTTTAACTTCTAGTTTTGCACAATCTATTGTAGGGGCCGGTCACCGTGCCGGCCCAGTATGGATATTTTTAATAATCCTGTT
>CANJXG010000022.1 GCA_947478905.1 Coxiellaceae bacterium | reverse complement strand
TGCTCGCCTACGGTGGCTATGCCATCCTTGACAAGCAAAATGGTGATGCGTAAGAGCATTTATGCCAAAAATGGTGAAAACTAAATTTGCAATTTCAATATTTTAATGATAGTTTGCTCCAGAGTTGCACTTGTTATTTGAACTTAGGTATCACTATCCCAAGTTAAAGTATCCCCTGCTTCTACCATGGCTTGGGTTAAAAAAGTCATTTCATTAGTATCGAGTTTATTGCCAATGCAAGCGGATATAAAAGCAGACATATGAATAGCAGTGTATTGTCCTTGAGTGATGTCGTTTATAATGGACTGCATATCAGTTTTATTGAGTTTAGTTCCAAAAAGTTTTTGACGGACAAATGAAAAAGAAGGTATGGGTTTAGTATGTACTAATGTTCCTTTTTCACCGGATTGAGGATTTAATAATTGCCAAGCTGATTCACTTAATCCTACTTCGTTTTCAGATAAAAGGGTGCTCTGGACTACATTTAAAGTAGCGATGATTCGAGCAGTTTTTGTATAAACACACAATCTTGAAAGCGCCTCAAAACCTTCAGAGCGGCAGATATAAGAATCTCTTCGCATATAGATAACGAGTTCTTGATGCGTATCTATTCCCATACGTCTTAAAGTTAATTGCTGAGGTTTATACTCAAAGTTTTGAAATTCTAAATATTTAGACGTCATGGTGAAGGGTGCCTTAGCTTTTTTAAAGCTTTAAGATCAAGTAAATCAATTACTTGATCAACTTTTGGAGAAAAAGCATGTACAGTATAACGATCATAGAGTGCTTGTGTTAAGCCCGTCATAGCATTGGGTTCTCCATGTATTAAGAACACCGGTGGATGATTTTGAAAATGCCCATACCAATCTAATAATTGTTTTTTATCAGCATGCGCTGAAAACCCTGTAATACTATGAATTTGTGCTTTTACTTTTACCGGATCTCCCCACAGCATGACTTCTTGAGCGCCATCAATAAGGGTGCGTCCTAAAGTGCTTTGTGCTTGATAGCCTACAAAAATGACATGACAATTTTTACGCCAAAGATTATATTTGAGATGATGCTGAATTCGGCCTCCATTACACATACCACTACCAGCTATAATAATAGCACCTGCTACTACATTATTAATTCGCATAGATTCATTTGTTTCTTTAGTAATATGTAAATTTTTAAGCTTATAAAGACTCCCATGTTTTAATACACTGGTTTTCGCGCTTTGGTTATAGAGTCTCCAATGTTTTTCATAGATTTCAGTTGCTCTAATAGCCATAGGGCTATCTAGAAAAATCTCCATTGTCTCTAAATTCCATTCTTTAAAATGGGTTTGAAAAAAATATAAAATTTCTTGTGTGCGTCCTACTGCAAATGCAGGAATGAGAATATTTCCTTTATCTTGTTGTGCAGCTTTTATCGCTTTTCCTAACGCGGCTAAACTTTCTTTATACTCTTCATGTAATCTATCTCCATAAGTACTTTCCATAATTACCAAATCCGCTTGAGGGATATTCATGGGATCTTGCAGGATAGGAATTTTTGAATTTCCTAAATCACCACTAAAGACAATTTTGCGTTGCTGTCCATTTTCAATGAGCCATAGCTCTAAAATCCCAGCGCCTAATATATGTCCCGCATCTTGTAAACGCATATGAATGCCTTGCAAAATTTCTTTTTTTTGAGCATATTCAAGAGGTTGAAATAAAGGCAGGGTGTTTTCTACATCTGCGTGCGTATAAATAGGGATAACAGGTTCTTTATTTTTACGAAGTCTTTTTTTCGAAGCAGTATGGGCATCTCTTTCTGCTAAAAAAGCAGAATCTAATAATAGGACCTCACATAAATCTCTTGTAGCGGTATGAGTGTAAATAGGACCTGTGAAACCTTGTTTGACTAATAAAGGCAAGCGGCCAGAGTGATCAATATGAGCATGGGTTAAAATCACAGCATCAATTTTTTTAGGATCAAATTTAAAAGACTCTTTATTACGTGCTTCATCCTTGTATGAGCCTTGAATTAAACCACACTCTACTAAAATCTGGAATTCTGCGCACTTAATTAAATAGCAAGAGCCGGTGACCTCTTGTGTTGCGCCTAAAAACTGTATATGCATGGTATACTCCTAAGCAAAGCTTACTTAAAGTATATGAAAGATTATGCTAAGCTGCGCTTTAAATTACAACCAATTAAAAGTTAGATATACAGCATAAAAAAATAGGGGGTTATAGTGATATTATTATCAGATCACTCGCTTTTTTGGGTATGTGCAGCCTTTGGATTATGGATTGCATTTTTATTTATTATTGCGCCCTTTATTGTTAAAAATAAAAAAATAAGCAGGCGTGCCCAGATCATTGTAGCAAGTATGAGCCTAGGACTTACTTTGGGTAGCGTTGTTTTGTATCAAGGCTATGGGGCGCTTGATGGATTACAAGATAAAGGAATCATTCAACAAATTGCGCAAACATTATCGGAATTACAAAGCACTCAAGCGGTGTCTCAAGAGGTGGTATTAGAAAGACTGATGAAATTGGAAGCACAGTTACCCAAACGAAGCGCTTCGTGGAGTTATTTGGCAGGAGTCTATCAACATTTAGGGTTTTTAGATCAATCGGTGAATGCGTATCATCAAGCTTCTCTATTAAGTCCGCAAGTATTAACCTATGTTACTCAAGAAGCGTTGCTTATTTCTAGAAACAATCAAGGAGTATTACCAGCTGAGTTAAAAGCCAAGCTTGAAATGTTCTTAAAAAAAGAAAATAATAATCAAGATATTTTAAATTTATTAGCCATTCATGCTTATCAAAAAAAAGAATATGCTCTGGCACTTAAATATTGGCAGAGTTTATTGAAGCAGGCAGAAAACTTATCGGTTGAAGATAAACAAACTATTACATTAATGCTAGCAGCGGCACGTGGGCATTAAGCGTTCATTATGGATAGAGATAGTGAATACAATATCCTGGCTTCGCATTCAACCTTTTATTCATTATTAGCATCCCCGCCATCTCCTCCGTTACCACCATCTCCTCCTCGCCCAAATATACTATTACCTCCATTGCCGCCCTGTCCACCATGTCCATTGCCATTTCCATTTTCACCATCTTCTCCACGCTGTCCATCTTGGTTGTATTGATAGCCATGTTTCCCGTGTGCGCCATTTTTTCCATTTTTATTAGTAACAGCTTGAGAGTCTATACAGCTACAAAGAAATATTGTAGAAAATAGACTTAGAAATAAAGTGAAACAAAAAATGGTTTGTGTTTTTTTCTTTGTATTCATAGATAATCGATAGATTGTTTTTAGTTTTTTTAAAGCAATATAGGGCTCACTGGTGAAGGCGCCAGTGATGAGTAGTACTATAAGATTATTTTTTTAATCTTATAGTTGATTTTTGATTTCTAACAATAAGCCCACTTGAAGTCATCCATAGGCGGCGGAGGTGGAGGTGGGGGTCGGAATCCTGATGGCGGTACATCGTAGGGTATGTCTCCACCACTAATTTGAGTTAAAGAATTAATTGAAAGTTCAATTAGTCCAGTATTATTTTCACTATTCATGAATAACTCCTAGTTATATTTAATATTAAGTCTAATCCTTACTACACTTATTTCTAAGTGTAATAAGGATGCCATGAATTCATATGAAAAACAATATATTTTATACCTTAGGTTCAAAAATAATCGCAATACCATTGTTAAAATTTTCATGAATCGCTAATTGTAATTTTTTATATTCATCGGAGTTGAGTTCTGAAGCTTCAATCCAGCTTTTTTTCACTTCTATTTTTTGATGAATTAAAACTTGGTTCTTATCATATTTTACCGCCCGTGTAATATTTGCCCAAGGGGATTCAATTTGACAATCTAAAGATTGTTTTCCAATTGGGGTAATATTTTTAATAGTGCGGTAACTTTCAATAATTCTAGGAGATCCGACATAAAGATCTGATACGGTATTTTTTTTAGTAAAAAATAAATCTACGTGATGAAAGCTTAGAGGAATCGCACCCCCAGCATTAGTTTTTAGATGAGAATTTTGCGTCGTCAAATTATAATTAAAAGATAAGTCATTAACAATTCTAGAATTTAAATCAGGCAGTTTTATTTTATGGTGTAATACTTTTCCGTTTTGTTCGTTGACTATATCTATTAATTTGTTTTGAATAAACTCTTCAGAATATTTGTTTTTGTCTCCAGTGAACATCTTAGCAGAATTGCCTAAGAATTTTAAATTCCCTGTAACTTCTAATTCATTAGATCTTAACTTGTGCCAAGTTTCATTAATCACTATGCGATGATCTGTGTTTTTTATAGCAGGGATTGTTTCATAAGTAGAATTGTTAACAGATAGTACTAATGTTTTTCTATTTGAAATGTCAGCATGGATATGGTTAGCCATACTCGTAAAATTAGTAGGATCAACCCACAAAGGTCCTTCAGGTAATTCTACTTTAACGATAGCATGATTTAAATGACCAGGCCCGGGTAAATTATTTGGAAAAGGAAAGAGCGCTTCTCCACGCATCACAAAAGCAATTTTTGATGGAATGCCAATAGATTGCAATATAACAGAAGTAGCCATTGAGAAATCTTTACAATCTCCTAAGCGGGTATCGACTACCCTTTGTAAAGGTTGAGGAATAAACCCACCTTTAATGGTTCTCGCATCTGCTAGATAGGTTATTTTTTCTGCTAGTAAAGAGGTTACAGTGTTAATTTTTTCTAGGTTTGTTTTTTTTGTTTGCGCAGCTAGTGCAATTTCTTTATATAACTCAGGCAAAGGTTGTTGTTTTATTTTTTCATAATGAATAGCTATAGCATTACTGTAATCATTAAAATCTTTTATGCTTGATATAGATACAATAGGAATGTTTTTAGGATTAAGTCTTGGAATCTCTTCATCACTAATCATTTTAATGAATGGTTTAGTTTGTGTGATGTTAATAACAGCAAGATTTTTGTTTTTTATTTTTTGAGTTTTCTGAGTTACGGAGAAAATTTTATCAGGATCATTGGTTTCTATATGAAGTGGTAGTTCAGATTGGATAGAAATATTTTTTTTTGTGTAATAAGGGTAATATGAAGAAAAATATGTGGCATAATAATTTTCAGGAATGGAATTTTGTGCATTTATTTCATATTTTAAGTAAATAATTGCATTGACTGCAAGGTTGGAATAGGGAATAAGAATTTGGTTGGTTTGATCGAAAAGTTGATTTTCACTAGAAATCGGTTTGTCTGTGATATTTTTTAGATTTACAATGTATTCTTTATTATTTAAAATGGTTTTTGCTTGCACTATTTTTCTAGCTTCCCTAGAAGCATTATATTGTAGAATAAAGGGAGAAAATTCAGATTTGGCTGATTCTTTTAATATTTTTATAGTGATTTCTTTTGTGCTTTTAGAATCGCCATTTTTATAAACATAAATATTTTCTTTAGATGCATGCTCAGTGAGTGCATCATCTATATTCATCCATCGTGCAGAAGCAGTGTGCGTATAAATTAAATTTATAGTCAGAATTAGAATAATTAAAAATTTTTTTTGCATTATATACTGCCCTAGGCTAAAAAATAAAAAAAGTTAAGCAACCCATTCCCTAGATTAAAGATATCTAGAAAATGGGTTTGTTTATTAAAGTGGGTAAACAAAAGGGATAGTGTTCCAGAATATCTTATCTGGAGTGGGAGATGGCACTGAGGGTTGTGGCAATAGAGGGAGATACGGATATAGATCAGGCAATGTATCAATCCCGCCACTAATTTGATTTAATAAATCAATTGAAAGTTCAACTACCATATTATTTTTATTGTTCATAAATAACTCCTAGTTGTTTTTAATTACCTTAAATGCATATATTTTTTGCTTATGTAAATTACATCCTTGTAAAATTGAATACATTCAATGTAAGAGATTAATTTAGCTTAATCGTCATCTCCACCATTTCCGCCATTACCTCCATCACCCCCACGGCCAAACTTACTATTACCACCATCTCCGCCACGTCCGCCATGCCCTTCTCCACGTCCATTGCCGCCATCTTCACCACGTTGGCCATCGTCATTATTATCACCATGCTTACCGTGTTTGCCATCTTCGCCATTAGTGTTTGAGGGTGTAGTCATACATTTTTTTGCAAGTGAAAGAGCAGCATATGAAGTGCTACTAAATACATTATTACTACTAATAATACAAATAACTCCAAGAACCATATTTAATTTGTTTTTTATTATATTCATATTTTTTTACCTTATCTTTTATACCCATTATTACCATTTGTGCCTGTGCCAGCAGGACCACTCCCCCCTGTGCCTCCAGTTCCTCCTCCAGTAGAGCCGTTACCGCCATTGCCTCCATTTCCACCTCTTCCAGAACTAGCATTTCCCCCATTGCCTCCCTCTCCTCCTCTGCCGGAATGGTTGTCACCTCCATTCCCGCCATTGCCTCCATTTCCCCCGTAAACGAGCGAAGGTACCGAAAGAGTGATAATACTAGCTATTACAAATAGTTTTAGTGTCTTCTTCATTTATCTACCATTCCCACCATGACCACCATTGCCCCCGCTCGTACCACCGTGGCCTCCATGACCGCCATTGCCACCGTTGCCGCTACTTCCTCCTGCATCGCCGCCATTACCCCCATTTCCACCGCCACCCGCTGAGTGACCCCCATTGCCTCCATTAGAGCCATTACCCGCTTCTGAAATGGAAGTAATGGTAAGTAAACAGATAGTTGTCAATATAATTATTTTTCGCATGAGTTTTCCTTAATATATGATTATGAAAAAATAGTTTAGCAATTTTTTTTGTCTTCAAATTTTTTATATGAAGTGAGATATTTTAAATTGCCTAAAATAGTGTACTATCATCCATATAAAATATCTATTAATTTTTTTATTTATTAGGTTCAAAAATAATTGCAATACCATTATTAAAATTTTGAGCAATAGCTAATTGTAGTTTTTTATATTCATCGGATTCTAATTCTTTTCCTTCAATCCAACTTTTTTTAACTTCCATTTTTTGGTGTACTAAGATTTGATCTTTCTCATATTTCACCGTTCTTAAAATATTCACCCACGGAGATTCAATATTGCAATCCAAAGATTTTGTACCGATGGGTTTAATATTTTTTATAGTCGTGTAACTTGACGTAACAGAGGGCGTGCCTAAATAAGTATCTCCTACCGTATCTTTTTTAGTGACGCAGATATTTACATTATTAAACTTTAAAGGCATAGCAATGCCAGCACTTGTTTTTAGGCCAGAGTTTCTAGCAGTTAGCGTATAGTTGAAGATTTGATCTTCTACGATTC
Organism: Coxiellaceae bacterium; assembly: GCA_947478905.1. GTDB lineage: Bacteria > Pseudomonadota > Gammaproteobacteria > Berkiellales > Berkiellaceae > CANJXG01. The sequence goes on along the minus strand of CANJXG010000022.1, from coordinate 15,690 downwards.
TAGATTTTAAATTAGGCAATTCAACTTTATGACTTAATACTTGACCATACTGTTCCCCTAGGAAAGTTAGTATAGAATATTTTAAAGTCTCGTCAGACGCTCTATTTTGCGTTCCCGCAAAGGGATATGCTTGAACGCCTACTAATGCTAGAGATCCTGTTACTTGGAGTTCAGAGGGGTTTTTCATATCCCAGATTTCAGTTTTGATACTGGATTGGTTTGCAGCTTGTATATGTGGAATAGTTTCGTATGTGGAATGATTCATATCTAAAACCAAACTCTTTCTGTCTGATATATCAGGAAAAATATGGTTTGCCATACTAGTAAAATTGGTAGGATCAATCCATAAAGCGCCCTCTGGCAATTCTACTTTAACAATAGCATGATTGAAAGGATCTAAACTATATACATCTATAGGCATATTAAAAAGACCTTCTCCACGCTGTACGAGCGCTATTTTAGAAGGAATGCCAATCGATGCTAAGATAATCGAAGTAGCCATTGAAAAGTCTTTACAATCGCCCAGACGCGTGTCTGCAACTTTTTGAAGTGATTGTGGAACAAGACGACCTTTAATCGTTCGTACATCTGATAAATAATTGATTTTCTCTGCTAATAAAGAAGTAACAGTATTGATTTTATCAATCGATGTTTTTTTGGTTTTAGCAATATTTGCTATTTCTTTATATAAGTTAGGCAAAGGTTGTGTTCTTATTTTTTCATAATCAAGTGCTAAAACTTTACCTAAATCATTCCAGTTGTTTTTACTAGAAACAGATACGGATGCTATATGTTTTGGATTGAGCGCTTGTTGAGCACCTTCATTAATAATACTTTTGCCATATGGTTTGTTTTGATTAATTTCAATTAAATAAATTTTGTTTTTATTTTCTTGTTCAGTAGTTTGTTTTATAGTAAGTATTTTTTCAGGATCGTTTACAGCGACATACAATGGTAGTTTAGAGCGGATGTATATATTGTTTGATTTGGAATATCCAAATGTATGAAAAGTGAAAGAATTGGAATAAAAATTCTCAAGGGCTGTGTGTGTATTAGTTGTAATGGTTTTTAAGACCACGGTGGCATTATTTTCAAGGTGTGGATAGGCTAAAATTATTTGATTTTTTTGATCAAAAAATGAGACATTACTTGCAATAGGTTTGTCTTCGATTTGATTCGCATTTACAGGGTATTCTTTGCCATTTACAATAGTTTTTGCTTCTAAAATTTTTATTTTACTACTATTTGCATTGTAAGGGATTGGGAAATGGGCCCATATTCTTTTTGCTTCTTCTTTGGTAATTTTTGCATGCACTTCAGAGCGGGTAGTAGCAATGCCATCTTTGTTAACCTCAATATGACGTGTGAACTTTTCAGTTTCCATTGCGAAATCATTTAGGTTTGCCCAACGTGCTAGCGCAGTTGGTATCCCGCTAGCATAGAGGCTAGCGGTGAAGATTGTTAAGCATAGTGTCTTATTAATACATTTGATTGACATTGTGGTACTCCAAGAATTTAGATTAAAATATATATTCCAGACCTACCGTGCCGCTGGTTACCCCACGTGTAGTATCTGCTGTAGTATTGAAAATAAGATTTACATTGTCTTTAATTGGGGTTTTGTGTTCGATATATACATACATTATATCTTCGTTACCACCACCATTTATTTTTGTATTCCCCTCTTTTCCACCACTAATCATAGTTAGTAAATCTGCTGAAATTTCTACTGGTCCTGTGTTTGAAATAGTATTACTAATAGTCATCATGTCTATATCTCCGTTGTAATTATTATTAATTTTGCCTTCGATCCTACTGAGGCATGATAATAATGCCAGCTAATAATATAATACACAAGACTAATAAAAATATATTTTGATTCAAATCTAGGGTATAGCTAATAATAATGTTATTAAATTAACTATTTATATTGAACGATAAGTTCTGCTATATTTTAGATAGTCTGAAAATTTTCCAATAAAAAGGATATTTCCTGAATATGTTTAGTCAATTACCTACTATCTCATTAAAAAAACTGGCAGAATGTCACGCGCTGTTTAAAAAAACTAAACCAGAGAGCGATTTGCCTTGTGTGATTATTATTGGAGCAGGACTTGCAGGGTTATCTGCTGCCTCAGCATTGCTAGAAGCTGGATTTAGAGTAACGCTATTAGAAGCAAGATCCACCGTGGGCGGTCGTATTGCTAGTCATCAGTTACAAAATGGAGAATATATTGAGTTTGGGGCGCAGTTTTTACATGGTATTAAGGGTAGCCCTTTATTACCTTTATTGAATAAATTTAAAGTCGATATACAGCCGATTGAAAAAAGCCAATGTCAGAGCTATGATCATACCGGAAAAAAAATTGATCCCGCCGATTTTGTACCCATCATGGAAAAATATAAAGATGAAATTTTTGCTTTAAGCCATAACAGACTATCAGATAGTAAAGATCGCTTTATGGCACAGGAAGTACGATCTTTAATTGAACAAATAGATTTGAATGCGAATCAACATGAGAAAAGAAATCAAGCACAAGAAAACTTATCAGAATTAGCAAAAAATCTATTGGCAAATGATACTCAAGAACTTTCTTTATTTGCCTATAAATTAGGGCTTGGAAAAAATGAAAATGAAAGTAATTTTTTAGTGACTAATGGGTTTGACCATCTTTTAAAAGGGATGGCAAGTACCATGCCTAATGCTCAAAATTTTGATTTAAAATTATCTCATATTGTTAAAAAAATAGAAAACACAGGCGGCAGTGTCGTGGTTACCACAGAATCCAATAAGTCATTTTCTGCTGATATGTGTATTTGTACTTTGCCTTTAGGGGTGTTACAGCAAGGTAATGTTCAATTTTCACCACCTTTGCCTGTGGCTAAAAGTATAGCGATTAATAGTTTAAAAACAGCAATACATAATAAAATTATTTTAGAATTTGAAAAAGCTTTTTGGGGTAAAGAAGGGCATTATATTGTTTTTTATGATCAAAAAAATAAAATATGGTTAAATATTGTAAATATTCAGCACTTTACAAATGAAAACAATGCTGTGCTGGTTATTTCAATTCATAGTAATTTTTTTATTGATGAATTAAGTGATCAGCAACAAATTGATCATATGATAGTGTTGTTAACTTCTATTTTTGGAAAAAATATTACCCCTCTTAAGAATGCATGGGTGACACATTGGGAACGAGATCCTTATGCAATGGGGTCATATTCATATCATCCTCAAGGGGTGAGCTTGGATGCCAATTCTGAGATTGCCAAACCTGTTGGAAGGCTTTGCTTTGCAGGAGAGCATACACATCGTAGCCCTTCTAATGTGCATGCAGCCTACTTATCAGGTTTGGAAGCCTCGAAACAAGCAGTAGAACAATTAGTGAGTATTTTAAAAATTCAGGAGTGAACAATGACAGAATTATCAGTAGAGCAAGTTGTTTGGGTGTCTGGTGGAATTTCTGAGGAAATGATGATTTCAATGAAAGGAGGTGTATTGGGAGGCACAGAAGGCGCCGTCATTGGAGGATTGTTAACGATGCCTTATTGGAGCCTGGCTATGAGCCAAGGCAGTAGTGTCCTTGCTGTATTTTGTATTACAGCCGGCATAGGTGCCGGCTCATTACTAGGAGGAGTATTAGGGGTATGTGCTGGGTATGGCTTATGCTGTTTGGGATGTGTTTAATTTTTAGCAAACGCCCTATACAGGCGGTGTCATTGGGCTCATTGCGGCAGTTTGTATATCACGGTTAAACGCTTGTTTGCATAATTCTGCATAAGCATGCTGAGGGTAGGTTGTAAAACACTCGGCTAGAAAAATATCTGCAGAAGTACTGTATGCGCCGTCATTGAGTTTACGATCGCACAGCGCTAGCCAATAGAGTAGCATTGGTTTTTTCTGATCAGAAGGTGCTGATTCATTGAGATAATCAAACAACATACCTCTTAGTACAATGAGTTTTACTTTCTCTGATGGTTTTACAGGGGTTCTAGCATTGATATTGGAAAATAAAAAGCTTGCGACATAATTTTGAATGCTCGCAAAAGCAATAGGACGATGCGTGTAAGATCCCTCATCAAAATATTCATTCAGATTTTGCAACTCTACAATCCATTGTTGTAAAAGTGATTTGAGCTCAAGATGCTCAGTAAGATAAGGGACATATTCATGTAAGTACGTCGTGGCTAAGGCGGGATCTTTATCGATTTGTGCATAGATGGTTAAAAGACGCTCTAAAGCAAGCTGAGTATTTGCTTTGGATTGATGATGGCCCTTAGAAGTTAAGTATTTATCATAGTAAGTGATGGAGTTTTGATAATTTTGAATGAGATAATTAAATTCTGCAAAATCAAAATCAGAGGCAAATTGACCACGATGTACATCAATGGGAATATGACAAGCAATGAAAAGCGCAGGGATGGCTTTGAGCATTTCTTGTGCTTTAGCATAATTTTTATGTTCTAGTGCTTTTTGAGTGTGCTCTATGTGATCGAACATCACAGGAAAAGAAGCTTTAAAACTAACTGAAGGCTTTGAAAACGGCTCAGGCGCGCTTTTTAAAATTAAAAGCAAATCAACTAAACTTTTTTGCAAAATGACTTTAGATTCTGGTTTAGCATATTGATGCGCATCAAAAGTAAGCGGAATAATAGTGTGAGTAATTGCTTCGAGTTTGGGCGCAATATGATGTATGCTGTTTGGGATACGAAGATGCGTTGTAGCGGGTTCTGCTGCAATAGTGGAGGTACTATAGATGCATAGGCTGAAGATCAATATAATAATTTTATACATAAAGAATCCTCTATTTTGCTGGTTTTGATTAGCATACCCTTATTTTAAATAAATATCAAAACGATTATTTTTAGATAAATAATTAAAGTTAGGTTTGGGTCCAATTAAACAAGGTGCTAAACGCGGACGTTTGACCACTACGCGTTTTTTTGCTTTTTCTATAGCCAAAGCTAACAGTTGTTCCGTATCAAAGACACTTTGTATTGGTTCTTTGTCCAGTATGGCTTGTAAGTACTGCATTTCTTTTTTCACCAGAGCTGATTTTTGACGCTGTGGGAACATCGGATCACAATAAATGACATCAGGGTAATCTGAGGGTGGCAGGGTGCCCAGATAAGTACAGGCGTCTATTTCAATGAGGTGCATTCTGGATCGAATGTCTAGATGAGGGAGTCTATCTAGTCCATCTCTTAATAAAGCGGCTACGATAGCAGAGCGCTCTAATAAGATTAGCTCAGCTCCTAAAGAAGCTAAGATAAAAGCATCTTGCCCCAAACCTGCGGTAGCATCAATAATCGTACAAGGAGTCCCCTTTTTAAGGCCTACCGCTTTGGCAATCGCTTCATTTTTCGTGGTTGCTTTTTGTTTTCTAAAGTTGAGTTTTCCGCTAGAAAAATCAACTATTAAAGGCTTTTGTGACGTATCGGAAGATTCTAAATATAAGCCTAATCCTTTGGGCGTGTGTATTAATTCATAACGTCTCATTTAGCTTTATTATATGAGAGTACGGCCATCCATGCGCCTATCCAGCCTAACAAGGCACTGAAGGATAAAATAATGAACAAGGTGTTCGTATCGCCTGTTTTTAAAACAAAATGATCGCCATACAGTGCTGCGACTTTTTGAAGCGGTTCACTTAAAGGACGCAGCGTGAGAGTGACAAATACATAGCTTAATAGGGCTCCTAATAAGCCATACCATAGACCCCGATATAAAAAAGGACGTCGAATAAATGCGGGGCTTGCTCCAATCAAAGATAAAACTTTAATCTCTTCTTTGTGTGCTTCTAAGGCTAAGCGTACAGTATTGGCAATAACAATACTGATCCCCAAACCGATGAGTCCCATTAAAGTAAGAAATAATATCTCAGCTAACTGTAATATGGCGTTCAGTTTGGTGCTCCCTTCTTGATCGAAACTAATACTCTCAACCTGACTAAATTGTTTTAAATTTGCAGCTAATTGTCGTAATGCTTCAGGAGATTCATACGCGGCGTGTGGCTCTAGAGTAATAACTCCCGGAAGTGGATTTTCAGATAATAGGGCGATAGCATCATCAAGGTGTGACCAGCTTTTAAATTCAGTGAGCGCTTCATCAGGGGAGAGATACTTACCAGATTTAATTTCTTCTGTTGTTAAAAGAGACTGTAAAAGGGTTTGACCTTGTTCTTGAGTAGTATTTTTTTGCAAATAGAGCGTTAAGCTGGTGCCTTTATTCCAATTTTGCGTTAATTCGGCAATATTTTCTAGAGCAACAAAGCTAACTATAGGCAGCGTTAAGCTTAGCGAAATAGCACATAGGGTCAACAGTGATCCCACAGGCGTTTTAATTAAGTTTTTTAAACTTAAAATACAGGCAGCATAATGGGCATAGAAATAACTATAAAATGTACGAATTAGCGAATACATGATATTTGTCCTTGTGTAAGCTCAATATCTCGAGAGGAGTGATACTGTAAGGTATGTTCTAATAAACTATTATCATGGGTTGCAATGATAACCGTAACGCCTTTTTGGTTTAAACGCGTAAAGAGATCCATCATGTCTGTTGATAAGGTGGGATCTAAATTACCGGTTGGCTCATCAGCCAATAAAATACTAGGTTTATGAATAATCGCACGCGCTATCCCTAGGCGTTGTTGTTCTCCGCCGGATAATTGAGTAGGTAATAGCTTTGCTTTAGCTAATAAGCCGACTCTATCTAAAGTAAGGTAAACCCTTTTTGAAATTTCGGAGTTATATAATCCTTCCAAGATAAGGGGCATAGCCACGTTATCATAGACGCAGCGATGGTTTAATAAAAGAGGATTTTGAAAAATAATACCTAAGCGACGCCGGTATGCAGGGGTTTGGCGAGTAGAGAGTTTATGAATTTTAAACTGATCTACAAGAATTTCACCTTTGCACACGCGCTCTAGTCCTGCAATTAAACTGAGTATGGTGCTCTTACCGGCTCCCGAATGTCCTTTGATAAAGATCATTTCGCCCTTGGAAATATGAAAGTTTAAATCTATTAGAGCGCAGTGGTTGGACGCGTATTGTTTAGTGACCCCTTTGAAAGTAATCATTCATCGTTCTCCATGTTAAGAAAATAATGCTTCCACAAATTCTTTGGCATTAAAAGTGCGTAAATCGTCTATTTTTTCACCTACTCCAATATATCGAATAGGCAGGCCCAGTGTTTTAGCAATTGCAAAGATAATCCCGCCTTTTGCCGTACCATCTAGTTTAGTAATACAAATGCCGCTGATATTCATTGCAGCATGAAATTTTTGGGCTTGTAACAGCCCATTTTGTCCCGTAGAGGCATCTAATACTAGTAAAGTCTCGTGAGGGGCCTGGGGGCACATTTTTTGTAAAACACGAGTGACCTTTTTTAATTCTTCCATTAAATTATCTTGGGTATGTAATCGTCCGGCAGTGTCGGCTATTAAAATATCGGTGCCACGCGCAGTTGCTGCAGTGAGAGCATCAAATATAACCGAAGCGCTATCGGCTCCCGTTTTTTGTGCAATCACAGGAACCTCATTGCGTTGCCCCCAGACTTTAAGTTGCTCAACTGCAGCAGCTCTAAAAGTATCTCCGGCTGCAAGCATGATAGAGTAGCCTTTTTCTTTAAGTTTCTTACTTATCTTTCCAATCGTAGTCGTTTTTCCTGCGCCATTGACCCCTATCATTAATATAACAAAGGGAGCCCCCCCTGCATTGGGAGCTGGTAATATAAAAGGGTGCTCGCAAGGAGTCAGAATATTTTCGAGTTCAATTTTAAGTGCTTCTAAAACCGCATTGGGATCTTTTAAGATTTGACGAGAAATACCTTGGGTTAAATTATGTATAATGTGTTCTGTGGCTTCTATGCCAATATCTGCCATTATAAGTTGAGTTTCTAATTCATCTAGAAGATCATCCTCTAGTGTTTTTTTGCCCAAAAATAAATTAGCGATGCCATTGGTTAAGTGATCACGGCTTTTTGAGAGGGCGGATTTTAAGCGTTTTAAAAAAGTAAACATATCTGATTTTCTATAAAGAGTAAATTCATGTATCCTATCATTAGATATAAGGATAATACTAGAAAAATGACCAAAATATTAGATTATATGAAAATAAGTTATTTGAGTTTATTGGTTTTGTTTTTTTGCATGACCCTCAATTGCTTGGCAAAGGCGGAGACTAAAAATATGTCCACTAAAGAGTATACATTAGAGAATGGGCTTAAACTGATCGTTCAAGTAGATACAAGAGCGCCTGTTGTGGTGTCTCAAGTTTGGTATAAAGTAGGCTCTGCGGATGAGCCTCTAGGATTGACTGGCATTTCTCACGCTTTAGAACATATGATGTTTAAGGGCACCCCCACTGTGCCTGGAGATGGATATTCTGAACAGATTTCTAAAAATGGAGGCAATAATAATGCTTTTACTACAGAAGATTTTACCGCCTATTATGTCGAGTTAGCGGCTGCTAAATTAAATTTAAGCTTTCAATTAGAAGCCGATCGGATGTCTAATTTAAGTTTAAAGGCCGATGATTTTGTACAGGAAAAAAAAGTGATCATGGAAGAGCGCCGTATGCGTACCGATGATAATCCCCAACATTTGACTTTTGAACGTTATATGGCCGCTGCTAATATTGCCGGGCCTTATCATCATCCAGTGATTGGTTGGATGAATGATATTAATAATCTCACCATTGAAGACTTACGTGCTTGGTATAAAAAATGGTATCGACCTGATAATGCAATTTTAGTCGTGGCAGGGGATGTACAACCCGAAGCGGTCTTTAAATTGGCCAAACAGTATTTTGGACATATTAAAAATCCTCCTAAAAATTCTAAAATGAAGCCCTTAACAGAAGTAGCTTCTTTAGGCCCTAAAGAAGTGATTGTGAGAGTGCCAGCACAACTGCCCTATTTGATTATGGGATTTGATGTCCCTATTTATAATACTCATGCTCCTCTTAAGTTCGAGCCTTATGCTTTGGCATTATTATCCTATGTTTTAGATGGGGGCGAAAGCGCTCGTTTTTCTAAAAATTTAATACGTGGCAAAGAAATTGCTGCTGCAGCCAGTGCAAATTATGAACCTTTTAAACGTTATGCTACCCAATTTAACTTAAGTGGCATCCCTAAAGAAGGTATTCAAATAAAAGATTTGAAAACTGCTTTGTGGAATGAAATCAATGTATTGAAAAAAACCCGTTTATCAGAAAAAGAACTTAAAAAAATCAAAGCACAATTAATTGCAAGTGATATTTTTCAAAAAGATTCCATGTCTAACCAAGCCACAGAGATTGGTGAATATGAAAGTGTAGGGTTATCTTGGAAAGATGCACATGAATTTATTAATAGGATACAAGCTATCACGGCAGAACAACTTCAATCGGTCGTTAATAAATATCTTATAGAAGATAGAGTAACGGTAGCTATATTAGAGCCTCAAGCGATTAAATAAAATGGTTAAAAAAATTATTATTAGTATTATTATTGTATTAGGACTGATATTTATAGGTACGTTATTCATGAATAAACAATTGCAAAGCTCTGTTGAGTCAGTTTCAGGCGTGTTGGCTATACAACATTGGAACACAGCTAAAGGGGTGCCAGTGTATTTTGTAAACGCCCCTAATTTACCGATGTGTGATTTTCAAATTGCTTTTGATGCAGGCAGTGCTCGAGATGGGAAACAAAATGGTATTGCTCATCTGACCAATACATTACTTAATGAAGGCACAACGACCTTAGATGCTAATGAAGTTGCTGAGCAATTTGAAGAAGTGGGAGCAGAATTTGAAGTAGGCACTTATCGGGATATGGCTACTGTGCACGTGCGCTCTTTAACGCAGCCGGCAATTCTGCAGTCTGTGATGAAGATCTTGATAGAAGTGATGAGTCAGCCTGCCTTTTTAGAGACAGGCTTTAAAAGAGAACAAGCGCAGATGTTAATGGGATTAAAATATGAATCTCAACGTCCTGATGTATTAGCACAGAAATTATTTTTTACTACATTGTATGCAGATCATCCTTATGCAAATTGGGGATCGGGGCAAATTCAAACATTGCAAAAACTCACACCAGAAGAGATAAAAGCATTTTATAAAAAGTATTATGTTGCTAAAAATGCGGTAATTACTATTGTGGGGGCATTAACTTTAGAAGAAGCACAAGCAATGGCGGAAAAAGTCTCGGATGCTTTACAAATAGGAGAACGTGCTGCAGGGTTGCCGGCAGTTCAAGATTTACAGCCCGCTCAAGTTGCTAATAAAGTAACTTTTCCCTCTGAGCAAACCCATATTATGGTGGGTGTCCCTGGTATGAAGCGGGGTGATCCAGATTTTTTTGCGCTTTCCGTTGGAAATCATATTTTAGGGGGCAATGGTACTGTAACCCGTATTTTTAATGAGATACGGCATAAACGCGGTCTTGCTTATGATGCCTATAGTTATTTTATGCCGATGCGAGAACGAGGACCCTTTACTATTGGTTTACAAACTAAAACTGAGCAAACACCAGAGGCTTTAAAAATCTTAAGCTCTACTGTAAAACAATTTGTGAGTGAAGGTCCCACCGAGCAAGAGCTAAAGGATGCTAAATTAAATATTTTAGGAGGGTATCCTTTATTATTTGATAATAATAAGTCAATTCTTTCTAATATAACCATGTTAGGATTTTATAATTTACCCCTAGATTATTTTGATACTTATAAAAAAAATATTGAGGCAGTCTCTGTTGGCTCTATTCAGGATGCATTTAAGCGACGTATCGATCCAGATAATATGGTCATTGTAACGGTGGGACGATAATGCAATATCCTGGAAAAATTCGGATTATTGCTGGTCGTTTGCGTGGTCGGGTTATAAACGTATTAAATGAAACGTCCTTAAGACCTACCCCCGATCGCGTCAGAGAAACTTTGTTTAATTGGTTACACCCTAAAATTCTACAAGCGCGTTGTTTAGATTGCTTTTCAGGGACAGGCATTTTGGGTTTTGAGGCCCTTTCACGAGGCGCGCAGCAGGTAACGATGTTAGATCGTTCTAGTTCGGTAATATCAGCATTAAAAAAAACCAGGAGTGATTTTAAGATTGATGAAGCTCAGTGTGAAATTATGCATCAAGATATTACTCAATGGTTAATCATGCAAGCCGCTAAAAAAGGGTATTTACCTTACAATATTTTTTTTTTAGATCCCCCCTTTGATACGAATTTGTTAAGCACCACTTTAGATTTACTAGCAAACCATAATTTACTGGCGCCTGATGCGTGGGTATATGTTGAGATGCCTGTGGAAGCGGCATCTAGCATTCCATTAACAGGATGGGCTCCTTTTAAATCTAAAATAGCTGGAAAAGTAGGCTATCATTTGTTGGCTAAAATATGAAAACCTATTTAGTCGGAGGCGCGATTCGAGATCGCTTATTGGGATATACCGTGCATGAGCGCGATTGGGTCGTGGTAGGGGCAACCCCAGAGCAAATGATTGCTCAAGGATTTATTAAAGTAGGAAAATCTTTTCCTGTTTTTTTACATCCTCAAACTAAAGAAGAATATGCGCTGGCGCGTACTGAAAAAAAAGTGAGCGGCGGATATTATGGATTTGAATGTGATTTTTCACCGCTGGTTACACTAGCAGAAGATCTCAGTAGAAGAGATTTGACTATGAATGCAATAGCCATAGCCTCTGAAGATATTGAAAATGATCCATTATTAGAGAATATTCACAGCAAATTGATTGATCCATATCATGGTGCGATCGATTTAAAAAATAAAATATTTAGACATATTTCACCTGCGTTTAGCGAAGATCCGGTACGATTATTGCGAGTGGCACGTTTTTTAGCTCGATTTAAACCTTTAGGTTTTACCATTGCTAATGAAACCATAGTGTTAATGCAAGATATTGTTAAAGCAGGGGAAATAGATACTTTAGTGGTGGAGCGGGTTTGGCAAGAATTTGAAAAAGCCTTGCAAGAACCTAGCCCGGTTGCTTTTATTCAGGTTTTAAGGCAAACAGGCGCTTTATTAAAATTATTACCTGAGATAGATATCTTATATGGCGTACCACAAACTGCGGTCTATCATCCTGAAATTGATACCGGCATTCATACTGAAATGGTTTTGCGGAAAATATGCCAATTATCGCACGATCCTCAAGTGCGCTTTGGTGCACTCGTGCACGATTTGGGTAAGGGCGCAACACCTCAAAGTGAGTGGCCCTCTCATAAAGGTCATGAAGAACGCGGGGTGCGTATTATTGAAAATGTATGTAATCGTTTAAAATTGCCGCTTTCTTATAAAGAGCTTGGAGTGATAGTATCTAGATATCATTTACATTGTCATCGTGTTTTTGAATTGCGTCCAGATACGATTTTGAAAGTGTTGATGAGTGCAGATGCCTTTAGAAGGCCTGAGCGTTTTAAAAACTTTTTATTAATTTGCCAAGCCGATGCACAAGGACGATTAGGATTAGAGGATAATCCTTATCCTCAAAGAGAGTATTTTTGGGGAGCTTACGAAGCAGCCAATTCAGTGAGTATTGCGCAGTTGATTGAAGATAATCAAGATGCACAAGGCACACCCTTAAAAGGAGATGCTTTAAAAACAGTAATCACTAGAGCACGCGTACGTGCAATTCATAGTTATTCTGTTTTGAAAAAAGAATAAAAAATGAGGTGGTAGAGTTATTTTAACTTAGGGGGTAGGTGAAGGCTTACGGCGGGCATTACCGCAGACTGAATTTCTTTTTCAGCATTTTGGGCATTCACTCGAGCGTCGTTAATATCGTTGAGCAACTCATAAAATATTTTATCACTCTTAATGACCATCTCATTTCTTCGGGTAGGGTTATTTACTGGGATATGGTCCGTTTTGAGCTGGATACTAGTGCGTAAATTTTCAACTTCCTGTTCAATCTTATTTAATCTCTCCATTGTAGATTGTATAACCGGTAAGGCTCGAGGGTCACGTAGCCCTAGGCAATATTCTGATAACTCCATTACCTCGTATAGTAAGCATTTTATTCTGCTATCAACACTTAAGTATGCAGTTCTAATTTTCACTAAATTAGCATAATCTTTATCAATCCAGTTTTTTGGTATTTCATGTTTGGCTTTTTGCAACATTTTATGTTGAGAGTCTACGAGCTGTGCTATCTCAATATAGCTACTTAGCCAGGTTTGACCACCTCTTTTTGATGTGATCTCTAAAACAGATTTTTTAAATGCAGGATCATTCAGTTTACTTGTAAAGTTATCCATATCAATCCCGGACTCCTGTGTTAAAGTACCCTGGTGTACCATATTCCTTGGATCGCAAACGACATAACTTCCATCATGCGATAAATAAAGTTTGCCAAATTTGGCATTTTTAGGGTCATTATCCTGCAAATCTGACATCAAACAGAGATCACACTTCATTTGCTTTACCAATAGATTTGCCAGTAGACGTGTCTTTAGATCTATATCTGCCCCATACTGCAATAGTAGATCTACTATTTTAGTGTCACCAATTAGTATCGCAAAAAGAAGCGGAGTAACTCCATAAAATGAGGCATCTGTAATTGCTTTGCCTTCTGGAGAAGTCAGTAATTCGTTGATAAAATCAAACTTGCCCATTACAAATTGGTGCATGAGTGGTCTTTTGGTTACTTGTATATTCGCTCCCCGACTTAATAACAGCTTCACTACATCACTATGTCCTCCAAGTATAGCAAAATATAGTGGAGAGGCATTATCATAGGAACTTCCGTGATTAATATCAATTATTTCCTTATTTTTAATTCTTGCATCCAATATCTTTTGTATACGTTTTGCTCTATCAAAATAATGAGGCCTCGGATTGTCTGCATTATCAAAAACTGAAATTATAAGCCCTGTCAACTTTGAATCTAGTGGTATAAAAAAAGCACTCTGAATATTTTTAATTAAATTTTCAAGATCATTCGCAGCAAATTGTTTTTCAAAAACACCTTCAAAGCCATTAGGATCAAATAAAACGTATTCTTGACCATCAAAAAATAGGCCAATAGCATGATTGGTGCTACCTAGGCTGATAAGTTTATTAGGGGGTATGCTTTTGAGAAGATCTTGAAGTTCATTATTTGTAAAAACAAAAGCAATCGCATCTTCTTTTTTTAAATTTGGATAATCATCGTGTTTTATTAAATTAATAAGGAGATGGTAGTCTGCTTGTTGAATGTTTACTTTTTCTTGAGCGACTCCACGAAACATGGGTATGCCAGACTGTGTTTTTTCAAACATAGAGACTGCCTGTAGCGTCACTACGGAAGATAGGGTGTATTCTAGTATATTTTCTAATTCTTTTGATAATGTTTCTTTGCGGCCATCCCACGCTAAAATAGGATTCATGATAGAATCATAAAAATATTTTTCTTTGTGTCTGTGCTTATAATATAACCAGAGGGCGGTAATGCCTGAACAATGTCCGTCTTTTAGTGCTGCAATCAGTGTTGCTACATCTTTAGCACCATAAATCGTGGGCTTGTTTTGACTAACAATTTTTACATATCGTTGTAACTGCTCTAATAAGTTTGCTTGGTATTCATTGTTTGGCATTTTGTTAAAACCTCAGTATTTACTTTAATAACTAACAACCGCTATATCAGCATAGAGTATCCTTGGCTAGATAAAGTTCCAAAATTATGGGTAATAAAACGTTAATTTTTTTGGTCAGTTAAAAAATAAACAATTGAAGAGTAGTTGAATTATTGAGTGTGTTTGCATGTATTTTGCAGCATCAATCTAAAAGTTTTTGATTGTGAGGGGGGTAAAAAAGTCTAGCACTAGAACGTCCTTGACAAAAGCACCGCATTTATTACTTAGAGCACGCGTGCGTGCAATGCATAGTTATTGTATTTTGACAAAAAATTAAACATTATTTTTTCTTAGGAGGAATGACCTCTGGTTTACTTGATTTCGTTTTTGTTTCAGGTATTGCTTGCTCTTTGTGTGCCTCTTGTTTTCTACGAAAAGATGGCACATAACTCCATGCTGTTGCTGCTGCATCGATTATCGCGGAAGGTATGTAACTTAAAGCGGTTTCGATTGGCGATACGGCTCTTGGAGGTGGCGGTGCATACTCTATTTCAGCATTTTGTGCCTCCACTCGAGCGTTTTGAATATCGTTGAGCAACTCAGAAAAGATTTTTTCACTCTCAAGGACTATCTGATTTTTTCGGTTAGGGTTATCTACTGAGATAGGATCCGTTTTGAGATGGATATTAGTGTGTAAATTTTTAACTTCCTGTTCAATCTGATTTAATCTCTGCATTTTAGATTGTATAACCGGTAAGGCTCGGGGCTCACCTAGCCCTGTGCAATATTCTGATAACTCCATTACCTCGAGTAGTAAGGCTTTTATTCTGCTATCAACACTTAAGTATACAGCGCCCATTCAACAGTGAAGTGCAATTCTCTGAGGTTGCCTAATCCCAAGAAAATCTTCTCTAGGTGTTCGATAGTCTAACACTTTTCTAGGCCGGTTGTTCAACTGATCTTCCACATATTGAATCTCTGCATCTGAATAATGAGTAAGGGCCTGTTACAAAATAACTTGAACAACTTTCAATTAAATGGATGTATCGTATAATTCCATTTTGGGAATTTTTTATGAAATTCCAACGAAATCTTATCAAATTCTTCCTTCGAGACTTTAACGCCTTT
>CANJXG010000021.1 GCA_947478905.1 Coxiellaceae bacterium | reverse complement strand
GCAGCTATTGATAGACTAGTTCATCATGCAACCATAATCAACATAGAAGGAGAAAGTTACAGAGTAAACAATCAAACAAATTAAATTTTGTAATCCGTAACCGGCAATCCTAGTTGTCGCCACCGGTAAAGATAGTTGACATTTAACAGGTAGGGTATGTGTATTATCAACATTCATAGGTAACCTCATTTTTTTAGCAAATGAATATTCATGGTTATTGGAGGAGATTCAAGTTATAAAGTTCCCCTGGCTTTAAAAATGTGTGGCGGCGGCAAAGTGAAAAGCTCTAGCGTATTATTTTGCTTGTATTTTTGATGATTCAGTACTCACCCCCCTCTACATCATAGCTATGTCTTTATAATCAGAGGTTTGCTCTCTAGGGGAAGTGTCTAATTTGGGCTAACACCCTAATTCTATCGTATCATCAAAATGACATTCTTTTTGTACTATACTTTAGTTAGATTTCATTAGTTTTATTAGTAGATTAAGAGAAGAGCGAGATAATGGAAAATAACCGATTATTAGTCATTGATGATGATATTATGGTTTTTGCACTTATTAAAAAGGAAGCAGAGCTCTATGGTTATGAAGTAAAATGGGTCCCCGATCTTGAGAACCTTAAAGGGCTATTTCCGAGTTTTGATCCTTCTTTGATTATACTTGATTTGAAAATGGGAGAGTTAGATGGTATAGCGGTCATTCATTACCTCCAGCAAGTCTCCTATGAGGGGTTTCTCATACTTATGTCTGGGCTTGATTCTAAGTTGATAATCGCTGCTGAAGAAGTTGTTAAAATAAACAAAATAAACATAATGCACAGCATCAGGAAACCTCTTCAGATATCACTACTGAGAGAATTGCTCATTGAACATAGTTATAGAGCAGAGATTATTTCTGCGGAACAAATACTAAACGGTATAGTGGAAAATCAGTTTTTGGTTTATTATCAACCTCAAATCTCTGTTTCCTCAAAAAAAGTGTACGCTTTGGAAGCGCTTCTTCGGTGGAGGTATACTTCTAAGACTATGCTTAATCCAGATCAATTCATTCCATACGCTGAAAAAACGGAGACATTGATTCCTTTAACTTTTTGGGTTTTAAATCAAGTTCTAGAAGATATGACTAGGTGGGAAACACAAAATATCAATCCCGCTGTTTCGATTAACATGCCACTGAGTATTTTAAATGACCCCGCAAACACCGATCTCATTTTATTAACAATTAAAAAGAAGAAGATCCCTTTTGTGAGATTGGTGTTGGAAATGACGGAAACTGGGATGATAAGTCTTCCCAATCTGGCGATTGATATTACTTCACGATTTCGGATCAGCGGAATGTCTCTCGCTATTGATGATTTTGGAACCGGAAATGCTTCTCTTTCCAACTTACATAAACTCCCGTTCAATCAATTAAAAATAGATAAAAGTTTCATTTGTAATCTAGATACTGATTTAGAATCACAAAAAATTGTTAAAGCAGTGGTTGATTTAGGACATAATTTAGATATGACTATTGTCGCAGAAGGTCTAGAGAATAGAGAATCATTTGCTATTCTTGAAAAGTTTGGTTGTGATAGTGCTCAAGGATTCCTCATTGCTAAACCTATGCCTGAAAGTGATCTTTTGCCCTGGCTAAAAGACATGAGAGAAGGTTGGGTATAGGTGTTCTAATATTGAACTATAATGAAACTAACACATGATGAACTTGGAGATCATCTATGAGTGATATGTAATCGTCTTTTAATTCAATGCCATCGAGGATTATTCTTGCTTTATTTGGGCTTCGACTAATATCAATCTGATACAATGTTTCTCCATAACGATACTCTAGACTAAATCCATCCCACTCTTTTGGTAGAGAAGGGTTTAAATATAATTTTTTGTTTTTTAATTGTAAGCCCAGTAAAGACTCAGTAGCTAATCGATACATCCAAGCAGCAGAACCTGTATACCAACTCCAACCACCGCGACCTATATGCGGTGCGATACTATAAACGTCTCCAGCCATAACATAAGGTTCAATTTTATAAATATCAATCTCTGCTGGAGTACGTCCATGATTAATGGGGTTAAGCATATTAAAAAGAGTCCATGCAAAATCTGTTTCACCTAATTGTGCAAAAGCCATTACGGTCCAGGTGGCAGCATGCGTATACTGGCCACCATTTTCACGTATCCCAGGAGGATAGTCTTTGATATAACCAGGGCTTGGAGTAGAGTTATCAAAAGCAGGCGCAAGTAATTGGATTAAAGCCCCCTCTTTTTGCACTAAATATTCATTGAGTGCATTCATTGCTTGTTTGGCACGCTCGGGTTTTGCAGCACCTGATAATACTGACCAACTTTGAGCAATAGAATCGATTTGGCATTCACTATTACTGATTTGACCAAGGGGAGTACCATTATCAAAATAGGCGCGGCGATACCATGCACCATCCCATCCATTATCTTCTAGTGCTTTTTTTAATAAATGGCTTTGAGTTTGACATTGCTGCGAAAATATCGCATCACTATACTGTTGTGCTAGTTTTGAAAATTGAGTAAGTACTGTGTATAGAAAAAACCCAAGCCAAATGCTCTCTCCTTTTCCCTGTATACCGACTAAATTCATACCATCATTCCAATCTCCTGAACCCATAAGAGGCAAACCATGCTCCCCAAATTGTAAGCCGCGCAAAATGGCACGCACACCATGCTGATAAAGCGTCCCTGGCTCTGCTTTTTGTGGGAGATCATAGTAAGATTCTTCATTAGATTGTAAAGAACGGCCACTTATAAATTCAACTGATTCATCTAAAATAGCGATATCGCCAGTAGTTTCTACATAATGGCATAGAGCAAAAGGGAGCCATAAAAAATCATCTGAACAGCGAGAGCGTAAGCCTCGATTAGAGTGAGGGTGCCACCAATGCTGAACATCCCCTTCTGTGAACTGATGAGCAGCGCATAGTAACAAATGTGCACGAAAACGGTATGGTTCAGTATGCACTAAAGCCATCACATCTTGTAGTTGATCTCTAAAACCAAATGCACCACTTGATTGATAATAAGCTGTACGTCCCCAGACTCGAGCAGATAAAACTTGATAGAGTAACCAACCATTAGTAAGCAAATTAAAAGCAGGGTTGGGCGTGGTCACGCGTACTGTGCTGAGTGTGTGCTTCCAATATTTTTGAACCTCTATCAATGCTTTTTGTGCACAAAAACTATTAGAAAAGCGTTGTATGAGTGCTTCACAAGCTTGTTTGTTTTGCCCTGCCCCTAAAGTAAATATAATTTCACGGGTTTGTTCCTTTTCTAAGTTAAAAGTTAACTGAATAGCACCACAGGGGTCAAAGCCAGCCCCGATACGACCCGATAATGTTTTTCTTTTAAGGGCAGCTGGTTGTTGATGGGTTCCATTGCACCCTAAAAACTCGAGGCGATCGCCTGTGAAGGTGCGCGCTATTATGTTTTCTTTTTCAGTGCTAGCATTAAAAAATGCCACTTGTTCGTCAAAATCAGCATTATAATAGTTTTTTGCTAGCAATGACTCACTGTTTGTTATTTCGGTTACTATATGCATTGCGTTTTTAGCACGTACATCGCCCAAAACCCATTCAACATATCCGATAGCAGATAAGCAACGTGGTTGTTGTGAATTATTGCGCAATTTTAAAACAGCGAATTTGATAGGTGCATCTAAGGCTACATATATCCAAAGTTCAGAATGAATATCATTTTCTATATATTCAAATACACTGTAACCAAAACCATGTCGAGTTTCATATTCGCCATTCCCTCTACAGGGTAAGGGGGTGGGCGACCAAAAATGTCCCGTTTGTTCGTCACGCAAATAGAATAATTCACCAGCAGCATCTTCTATAGGATCATTTTCCCAAGGAGTAATACGGCATTGTTGCGCATTTTCAATCCAGGTGGATGCTTGGCCGCTTTCAGAGATGAGTGTACCAAAAGAGGGGTTGGCTAATATGTTTATCCAAGGCGCTGGAGTATTTTTGTTTTTTAACCTAATGATATATTCGTCACCATTTGGTGTGAAGCCTCCTAAGCCATTAAAGAAAAGTAAATCTTGTCGTAATTTTGGCAGTTCGGTTGAAGAAGGCACATGTGATTTTGTGCTAATAAGCAAAGACGCTAAACTTGGCATTCTAGGAGTGAAAGATTGATGAATCTGATCTTTAAAGCTTCCTTCTTTATCACGAAAAATGATGCGAGCAATCGATTCTAATAAATTACGATCTTCAAGAGAAACTTGTTCTATGAGTTTTACGAAAATGCTCCCTGCCCGATCGGTCACATTGAGGGTCACACCCGGAGTCATTAATGCGATAACTTGATCTTGCAAGGTTTGTCGATAGCTGGCAGAGGCGTCATTTAAGATAACCAGATCAACTGCTAATCCTTTTTGCCGCCAATAAGCATGAGCATGTACTAAATGCGATACCAGATCGATATTGGCTGAATCTTCAATATGTAAAAGTACAATCGGTAAATCACCAGAAATAGAATAAGCCCAAAGTGCTGGTTGTCGACGTTGGTTTTTTTCAATAGTTTTAGGTTCAGCACGCAGCGCAGGGTTCACATAAACAATAGCAGCAGCAAGTTTCGCATAATATTTAGCCTCTATTTGGGAAATGTTAAGTTGGCGTACAAGTGCTTGACTATAGGTTTGGGCGGTTCCAAAAATATGATTGGTTAAGTGTCTATCATTATATTTATCTATCAAAGCAATACATTGTTCTTGGTTTTGAGCGATGCCATTTAACAAATCAAGACTAATGGATGCCTCTGGTGCTAGCGTTATTCTACAACGAATAGCAAATATAGGATCTAAAACACACCCTTGTGTGTTAGATAAAGATCCGGGCTTTGCCATAGCTTGGGGGGTGGCGAGGGTTTGTCCTCGACCAATAAAATTCTCACGTTGAGTTTCAAACGAAATAGAATACTGTTCATCGGAATCCACCGTTATAAAATGAACTCCCCAGGGAGATTGCTTATCTTCCCTAGAAGATCGACGTTTTGCTAGAATAGCTTGTTTTTGAGGTAGGATCTGTGTTTCTACGAACAGATTACTAAAGGCTGGATGGTCTTGATCTGCAGCTTGAGGGGCTAAAACAATTTCACCATAACTGGTGAATTCGATAATACGATGATGCGGCGCGCGATTATGAATATGTAAGCGACGTAATTCAATATCATCTTCAGGGGAGACTACAATTTCGGTACGGGTATCGATCTCAAAATGTCTTTTATTGAATTCAACATGTCCTTCTGAGAATATCGCATTAAAATGCGCGATATCTCCTTTAGTAGGCTGATAAGTAGTAGACCAAAAATCTCCCGTATTCACATCACATACATACCCAAATAACCCCTTGTTATCACACGTACCATCTTCACGCCAACGTGTGATAGCCAAGTCTTGCCAACGACTATATCCAGCACCAGATTGGGTAAGCATTACATGATAGCACCCATTAGATAAAATTTGAATTTTTGGGGTTCGTGAATTGGGGTTCTCAAAAAGTCGCACTGATATCTCAGGTGCGTGAGAGGGAGCAGTGAAATTAGTTTCCTGAGTTATTTGAGAATAGAAAGATATTTCTTTAGGGATCGGTTCTTGTAATAATAATAAAGTTGATCGAAACGAAAGATCTGCTATAAAACGTTTTTGCATCGGTTTATTATGTAAAAAATAAGATAGCGCTAAAAAACTCATACTTTGATGATGGGTCATGAATGAGCGTATTACTGCATTTTTTTTGCCCCGTGGAATGCGTGAGGGGGTAAAATCTATTGCTTCATAAAAACCAAATGCGCCGCTTGCACCCGATGCGGCCAATCGTTGTAGATTTGTGCACGCAGCTTTAGGGTTGACTACAAGTGCCATGACACTCGCATAAGGTGCAATGACAAGATCTTTAGCTAAGCCACGTTTTAGCCCTAAACCTGGCACTCCAAAAGCACGATATTGATAATGCTGATGCGCATTGATAACATTAAATCCTGATTCAGAAATACCCCAGGGCACACCTTGTTGTTTACCATATTGAATTTGTACATTTACAGCTGCATGACAAGTCTGATTTAATAATGTGTCCTCATAAGCAGGCATGACCAGCAAGGGCATTAAATACTCAAACATCGATCCGCTCCAAGAAACTAAGACGGGATCGCTTTTGTCTAAACAGACTAATAGTCGCCCAAGTGCAAACCAACTTTTTTGAGGCAACGCTCCTTGAGCAATTGCGACAAAATTAGCTAGACGGGCTTCAGAAGCTAATAAATCATAGTAGCTATTATCCGATTCTTGTGTATCTAGGTTATACCCAATCATTAATAAATGATTATTTGTATTATAAAGAAAGTCCATATCCATCTGTGCTAGCTCGAAAGTTTGCCTAGCCAAGGTTTCTATAGCATGAATACAAACAGATTCAGTAGGATTATTTGCAATGTCACATAATTCTCGACATTGTAATAATAATTTTTTGGACCATTCGTGTATTGATGCTTCATGAGCCTGTGTCCATTTTGCAGCAATTTGATCTGCTATGGTATATAGTTCTTTTAAACTAGAAGCGGAAAAGTCGGAGTGTAATAATAATTTTCTAAACTCATCTAATAGCGCTATTTCGGATTTACAATCTAATTTATAGACTGATTCTGTAACGATTTGGCTTAACACATCTAGTGTGTCCCTCAATCCATTGAGATATCGCTTAGTTGATAATGGTTCATTGATTAATGCGAATAACCCTTGGCGTAGGGTGAGTAAATGTCCTGCTAAATTACCACTATCTACGGTAGAAATATAGCGTGGAGCCATGGGCTGTAAGGTCTGAGTATTATACCAATTGTAAAAATGACCCTTATATCGTTCTAGACCAGACATAGTTTGTAAGGTGTTTTGCGTGCGCTCTAATAATTGATTGAGCGTGATATAACCAAAATCGTAAGCCGTTAGATTGCTCAGCAATGCTAACCCAATATTGGTAGGAGAAGTGCGATGTGCGAGTGCTTCAACAGGTGTTTCTTGGTAATTATCAGGAGGGAGCCAATGATCTTCTGCATTCATGAAAGTTTCAAAAAAAGCCCATGTTTTTCTAGCCGTTATATGTAAAAAGCGAGTTTGTTTTTTATCGAGCTTTACGTTGACAGGTGCAACAGCCCGGCTAAGCCACCAGGCTAAAAAGGGTTGTGCATACCAAAGTGTAAGTAAAGGGGAAGCTAAAAAAAGGAATGTGGGTTGCATCACACTCAGTACTACAGTGGCTATGATGGCGATCAGTTGCGAGATCCATAGTTTTTTAATCCATTGTCCTAGCGTATCACAAAACTTTCGGCCTGCTTGATCAGAGGGGATCCACTCTAACAGGTGACGATGTGAAATATTCATGCGCCAAATAGTTTGTATGATAGCTAAAAGACTGTACCAAGCTTCGTGGGGTAGGCAAGCACAGTAAAAAATAAGCTGAGTACCATTACAATATACACTAGACAAAAGAGCGTGCAAATGCTGGCACCATAAAACATTGACTGGTTTTCTTAATGATTCTAGCAAAATCGCTATAGCTGCAGGTAATAATAAGATGGTTAATACCGTTTTCATCCATCCTAAGCTTAATAGTACCAATAAGGCAACCGGTACAAGACTACGACGTAAATTATCAAACAGTTTCCATCGTGATAATATTGATAAGTGTTTAGAAGGAAGTAACCAAGCACATAACTGCCAATCACCACGGATCCAGCGTTTGCGACGAGTGGCATCGGCTAAATAACTGCTAGGAGAGGGTTCATATAGGAGTACATCGCTTACTAAACCTGATCTTAAATAACACCCTTCCAATAAATCGTGGCTTAAAATGCGGTTTTCAGGTAAACGTTCGCCCAAAACCTGTTCAAATAATTCAACATCATAAATACCTTTTCCGATGAACGAACCTTCATTGAATAGATCTTGATAAACATTAGACACAGTACGAGTATAAGGGTCAATACCTGCTTGAGAATAACATAGTTTTGCATAATGCGTTAATCCAGAAATGGGTAATGCTTGAGCAATACGAGGCTGCAAGATGCCATACCCCTCTATAACACGTCCAGAAGACGCATCATAGCGTGGCCAATTGAGGGGGTGAGCCATCGTGCCAATCAGTTGTTTGGCAGAGTCGCGCGCTAATTGGGTATCGCTATCGAGCGTAATAATATATTTTATACTTCTTAATATTGTAGTTTTACCTACGACAAGTGAAAAAAGCGTTTGAGTGTTAGTACGTAAAAATGAATTCAAATGCATTAATTTTCCACGCTTGCGCTCATAGCCCATCCAAGTTTTTTCACTCGCATTCCAGTGGCGCGGACGATGAAATAAAAAGAATGTGTCACCTTGTTCATGAGGATAGCGATTGTTTAGGCTGTTAATACCTTTGTGTGCTAATTCAATTAAAACTGCGTCATGCTCACCATGTTCTTGTGAGGCATCATTAAAATCCGTTAACAAGGCAAAATGTATGCAGGTATCTCGATTTCCCAAAAAATGTATCTCTAGATTTTCAAGAAGTGAAACAATACCCTCAGGGCTATCTAGCATTGCTGGCACGACAACAAGAGTACGCCATTGCGAAGGAACATGCTCACTAAAATCCATTTTTGGAAGGGTTTGAGGCTTAACGATTAAGGTTACACACCAATCCAGTAATCTTATGGCTAATTGACTGGTGGCAAGTATTGACGCAAATATTAATGTAACAAATCCAATCGTTGTTATGCCTTGTTGAAGGCCATTTAATAAAATAGTAAAACTGAGTCCAAAGCTAATTAAAGCTATTAACCCTAGGTAGTTAAATACAGGAAATGCGCACAATAGCAGTTGTATCTTTTCTAAAAGACCTCGATGTCTATGAATTTTCTTTTCTAACTGCTGTAAACCTGAACCAATTAAATAAAACCCAACATGTCTATGAATTATATTGTCTTTAGCCAAAGCAGATAATTTGAGGGTTATAGTAGCGATCTCTTGTTCTGAGTGTGCACTGTTTTGGGCTAGAAGTTCTATCATGTGGCAATAACGGCTGCGGGTTACACTGTCCATTTTATTATAAATATTTGCAGGATCTTCTCGCAAAATGTGTTCGACTACACTAAGGTTTTCAAAGAATTCACGCCAGTTCGTTTTGTCTAAGCGTCGTAAACTTGTAATACTATTACTAATCGAGTTTTGATCAGCAGCTTGCTCCTTGGCAATTTTATTTATTTCATTTTCGTCGTTACCCGCGAAGTTTACCTCTTTTTGATCGGCAAGAATTTTTCCACTTAGAGTGCTTAGGTTTTCGAGTAGTGCTAAGCGCAGCATACTTGAGATGGCCCATAACTCCCCTATTGTAAGGGGGGTAACGCTTTGATAAGCTAAAACAAAATAGCTTAAAGTTTCTAGATCCCAATCTCCATCACGATACATAATATTGTCTAGCGCAATCTCATATACGCGAGGATACCCTTTTAAAGGGCCATTTGCCAGTTGTGGCAAACTTTTTTCAAATTGGGCGGGTAAATATCGTTTGGCAATACTAATATGTTCTTTAATTAAATAGAAGTTATCAATCAACCATTCAGTAGCAGGTCTAACAAGATTGCTTTGGATAATACTGCTAGAAAGATTCTGATAATTTTCAATTAAAATCTTTTCATTCTCTGCAAGTCTTGCTAATAAACGATCGCGAATCGGTTTTTTTACCAGATTATGAGATAGCGCAAGTGCTTTAGCATTGTGTTCGATTTGATTGTTGTTACATGATTCGTGCGCATTCATAGTTTTTGAGCAGCTCCTTGATCAAGATACCAGATGGTTTTACCATGAATACACTCAATGAGTTGTGCAGGGTATTTTTGGATATGCGCAAGCTGCCTCGCGCCTTTTAACACTTCCCATACGGCTAAAGCTTTATTTTGTCCTGTTACTAAAAAGATAATACATTCTACCTGATTAATAGTAAAAGGAGTAAGCGTTATCCGATTCATTTTAAGCTCTGGCACCCATAGTGAAGCAACCAGCTTATCTGATGGAGCAGTAACTACTTCGCTTAAAGGCATTAATGAAGCAGTATGTCCGTTTTCTCCTAACCCTAAATAAATCAAATCAAATTTTAGAAATTTTTTAATAGTGGATTCATATACCAAAGCAGCTTGTTTAGGATTTTCAGCTTGAGTTGGAATAGGATAAATATTTTCTTGTAAAACAGGAAGTTTGGAGAATAAATAAGTATATGCTGTATGATAATTGCTTCTAAGATCATTAGAAGGAACATAACGTTCATCTCCAAAAAAAAATTGAATTCGATTCCATGGAGTGTGTTTTTTACAAAATGGTATGTTCGTTAGTGCATTAAAAAAAAACTTTGCGCTCTGACCTCCTAAAAGAACGACTTTAAAAATACCTCTGTCCTGCACTGCGCTGATTGCACGGTTAGAAAAATCTATGGCAGCGGCATGAAATAAATCATCCGAGTTAGGAAATATTTTAGTTATAGCATCCACTTTCTGCCGTCCTGTTCTAATAATATATCTGCTGCTTGAGGGCCTTGGCTGTTTATTGCATAATTAGGAAAGTCATGTGGCGTAATAGCGCTCCAAACATCTAAAATGGGTTGCACCAAGGCCCAGCCTAGTTCTATCATTTCAGCATTCTTAAAAAGTAAATGATCGCCGTTCATACAATCATATAAAATAGTCTCATACCCTGTCTCTAGTTTAATGCCAAAATAATCAATATATTTAAACTTCATATCAACCTGCCCTAATTGCATAGAAGGACCCGGTATTTTTGCATTAAATTGCAACGAGATCCCTTCATCTGGCTGGATATAAATGCGCAATAAATTAGGAACGGCTTTTTGTTCTGATCCTTTAAACAAAGTTGAAGGGCCCGATTTAAATTGAATGACTATTTCTGATGTATGTGCTTTCATGCGCTTACCTGTGCGTAAATAAAATGGCACATGTAACCATCGCCAATTATCCAAAAATAGTTTTAAAGCCACATAGCTTTCCGTAGAGGAAAGAGAGGCAACATGTTCTTCACTGCGATATCCCACATATTGACCCCGTACAGCTCGTTGTAATACTTGTTCTGGAGTTAAAACAGGAATAGACTGTAGCGCTTTTATTTTTTCATTGCGAATATAATCTGCAGAAAAAGAAACGGGCGGTTCCATCGTAATTAAACTCAATAATTGAAATAGATGGTTAGGCACCATATCTCGTAAGGCGCCTGCCTTTTCATAATAAGCCCCTCTGTGTTCAACCCCTAAGGTTTCTGCTACTGTAATTTGCACATGATCAATATAACGACGATTCCAAATAGGTTCGAAAATACCATTTGAAAAACGAAAAGCAAGCAAGTTTTGTACAGTTTCTTTTCCTAAGAAATGATCGATTCGAAATATTTGATCTTCTTTGATAATTTTGAGCAGCGCTTTATTTAAGGCTTTTGCAGAAGCCAAATCATGCCCGAAGGGTTTTTCTATAATGATACGTTTAAAGTGCCCTTCTTTTTCTTCACAAAGCAGTTTTGATTTATGTAATTGTTGAGCAATGGTTATCATACATGCTGGGGGGGCTGCTAAATAGAACAAATGATTTGCACTTGCTTTTTTTGTGCCTAACTTTTCTAAAGTGCTTTTTAATGTTTCATACACTTTATGATCTGAAAACTCACCGCAAATATAATGAGTTTTATTAATGAGTGCAAGACCAAATTTTCTAGCTAATGGATCGCTCACAAATTCTTCCACATGTTTTTTGAATTGACTTCGAAAAGAGGCGTTGGTGTAGTTTTCTATTGAAACCCCTACAATGCAAAAATTATTATTGAGTAATCCTTTGCTACCTAAGTTACAAATAGCAGGATATAGCAAGCGCTTGGTGAGATCCCCTGCAATACCAAAAATAATAAGTATACAAGGATTAGCAATGGGCTTTTGCTCTACGCTTTTATCATCTTCTTGATTCATACGTTTTCCATTTCTAATTTATTTTTCACGCCATTTAGTATGAAAGGTCCCATTCATCTCTTTTTTTTCATAGCAGTGTGCGCCGAAATAATCACGCTGAGCTTGAATAAGATTGGCTGGCAAATTCACACTGCGATAGCTATCAAGATAACTCAATGAAGCCATGAGCCCTGGTATGGGTATTCCCAGAGTAGCTGATTGACATACTATGTAACGTAAATCTTTTTGATTTTTCATTAGTTTTTGTGATAAGTCAGGATCTAATAATAGATTAGATAGGGTTTCATTGGTATGAAATGCATTAGAAATATCATCTAGTAATGTTGCTCGAATAATACACCCTCCTCGCCAAAGTCGAGCAACGGTTTCAAGAGTAAGCTCATATTGATAATGATCTGATGCAACCTTCAATAATGCCATTCCTTGTGCATAAGTAATCAGTATTGCTGCATACAGTGCATGACCTAATTGTGTCGTCGATAAGATAGGATCGATATGAGTGGATTTTAAAATACGTTTATATTTTTCTTGAGCCTGCTTACGTTCTTTTTTTAATACAGAGAGATCTCGCATTGCGAGTGCAATATCAATAGTGGGAGTGGGCACTTGCAATTCCATGGCACTTTGGGAAGTCCACCTTCCGGTGCCATTTTGTCTGGCTATATCTACAATCTCATTGATTAACCGTTTTCCGGTTTGCTCATCTGTTTTTTCGAAAATTTCAGAAGTAATTTCTATTAAATAACTTTTTAATGGCCCTGTATTCCAGTTAGAATAGACATCCCGTATTTGATTGTCTTCAAAATGTAGTCCTCGCTTCATGAGATCATAGGTTTCAGCAATAAGTTGCATAACTCCGTATTCAATGCCGTTATGCACCATTTTTACAAAGTGCCCGGCTGATCCGGGTCCAAGGTAAGCTTCACAGGGCTCGTTATTTATTTTGGCTGCAATTGCTTGCAATATGGGCGCAATACGATCATAAGCTGTTTTAGAGCCACCAGGCATGATGCTGGGTCCGTGACGGGCCCCCTCTTCACCCCCTGATATACCAATACCCATAAATTGAATACCTTGTTTTGCTAAACCCGCAATACGAATATCGGTATCTTTAAAATAAGAGTTACCAGCATCGATAATAAGATCACCCGATTGCAGATAGGGGGATATTTGTTGAATAACAAAATCAACTGCTTCTCCTGCAGGGACTAAGAGCATAATGGCACGAGGCTGGGCAAGTGTTGCAATAAATTCTTGTATATCGGTTGTAGTATGAATTTGCTTTTGAGATACTTCATTTAAAAGATGTACTTGCTCTGCATTGGTATCATACCCCGTTACTGTAAAACCTTTATCTAGCATATTGAGCAATAAATTTTGGCCCATCACGCCCAACCCAATTATACCGATTTCACATTTTTTATTCATGATAACCACCCGCCTTTAAAACCTGCGCGTCGTAAGCCATTAATAAGATAGGGGCAATCTCGCATTAATCTCCATAATAAGCCAGTTCGATAATTTTCAATCATTAAAATAATAGGTCCTTGATTAATTCCAAAATACCATGGAGATTTCCATCCAAAAATATGATTGGATTCACACACATAGGTTTGGTTAAAAGTAGAGGTAAAACCACAATAAGTACCTTCTTTTAACTTAAGTGTATAAATATAGTGATCAATCACTGGGAGAACAATTTCAGGCGCATAGGGTAGCGAGGCAACCACTGCCCAGGGCGCAATGGTGCCATCATCTGGTCCATAAGGTACACCTCGTCCTACATAATCAAAGAATTGACGCTCAATTCGATTGGTTTTAATAGTCTTAGGCCCGGGGTCATCGCTTGCAGTAAGTCCCCAGCAACAGTGTGAATACCCTGTAAAATTGAGTGCGTTCTCTATAGCATATTGTTGTTGAATATAGGTTGCGCGACGGCTGCTTTCAAAATAATCGATATTTTTATCACGCATAAAAGCATCTTGGATGTCATGAAAATCAATCCATACATGTGAGAGCTGATGACAAAACAAGGGGCCGGTATAAAGATACTCATAACCGTAAATTTTTTTCCACTCATAAGTAGAAACCCAGGCTTCATAGCTACTGGTAGGTAATGGATGAGTAGGGGAACCTAGCCCTAGCATATAGAGTAGCATTGCCTCATCATAGCCTTCCCAACGATAAGGCAAAAAGCCACTTTCGGGTTTCCAACCATGGGTTAGGGTCAAGCCTTGGTTTTGTGCCCATTGCCAATCTGCTCTGCGGTAAAGCGCATCTGAGAGCTTACGAATTTCATTTTCATCACAATTATCACCTTTAAAATAAATTCCTACGGCTAATGCACCGGCTAATAAAAAAGCAGTATCTACGGGTGATAGTTCACACGCAAAGGCGCGAGCTCCGGTGTGCATATCAAGAAAATGATAATAAAAACCTTTATAGCCAGTCGCATCCGCTTGGGGGCCTTGAGGGCTATTCCAGAAAAAACGCAGCGTAGTTAAGGTGCGTTCTATTGCGGCTTCACGCGACATAAATTTACGCTCAACCGCAACCGTATAAGCCGCCAAGGCAAGACCCGTTGCAGCAATGCTAGAAGGCCAATTAGGTGCATTTTTATCGGCTATCAAACCATTCAAAGGATTCACTTCTTGTGAAAAATATTTAAAAGTATCGTGTTGAAGTTTTTCTAGCTCTTTTTCTATTGTTAATTTTTTTGTAACGGGTGTCTTCATGCTTTTAAAAGCGCTTTATTAACAATAGTTTGTGCTTGTGTAAAAATATGATTTAAATGCGCTTCTCCTTGAAAGCTTTCCGCATAAATCTTATAAATATCTTCTGTTCCAGACGGTCTGGCTGCAAACCAGCCATTATTGGTCATTATTTTTACACCGCCAATAGGTTCGTTGTTGCCAGGTGCACAGCTGAGTATCTTCGTGATCCTATCTCCTGCTAGAGTGGTATCTTGAATGTGTTCGGGGGATAATTGTGCTAATAATTTTTTTTGCTCAGAGCTTGCCTTGACGTCAATACGTTGATAAGTGAATGTGCCAAAGGTACGTTCAAGTTCACGGTATATCTCTGCTGGATCGCGCCCCATGCGCGCAGTCATTTCAGCGGATAATAAACCGGGGATAATCCCATCTTTATCCGTCGTCCACACCGTTCCATCGTGACGTAAAAAACAAGCTCCTCCACTTTCTTCTCCTGCAAAACCCAATGAGCCATTTTCTAAACCTTCGACAAACCACTTAAAACCAACCGGAACTTCATATATTTTTCGATTTAATTTTGCTGTAATGCTATCAATCATTTGTGTGCTGACCAAGGTTTTACCAACTGCCATAGAGGAGCTCCACTGTGGGCGATGTTGAAAAAGATAGGAAATAGCAGCTACAATATAATGATTGGGAGCCATTAGTCCATTACTTTGCGTAATAATACCGTGTCGATCATGATCTGTATCGCAAGCAAAAGTAATATCAAAACGATCTTTTAATTGAATTAATTGTGCCATAGCATAGGGTGAAGCAGGATCCATTCGAATGTGGCCATCCCAATCAACGCTCATAAAACGAAAAGTAGGATCAATTTCTTTATTTACCACCGTCAAATTTAGATTATAGCGTTCAGCAATAGGCTCCCAATAATGTACCCCAGCCCCCCCTAGAGGGTCAACCCCTATATGAATTTTTGATTCCGCAAGGAGGTTCATATCAATAACATTATGAAGATCATCGATATAGCTATGAAGATAATCATAATGGTGGGTGGTATTAGCATGCAGTGCTCGTTCATAAGGTATTTTTTTTACATTACTAAGTTTGTTTTCCAGTAATTCATTGGCTTTAGTTTGGATCCAATGACTAATATTGATATCTGAAGGGCCCCCATTGGGAGGGTTATATTTAAACCCTCCATCTTGAGGAGGATTGTGAGAGGGCGTTATAATAATTCCATCTGCCAATCCTGTAGTGCGCCCATGGTTATACTGTAATATTGCATGAGAGATCACTGGCGTTGGCGTATATTCATTCTGTTGGGCCATCATGACTTCAATTCCGTTGGCTGCTAATACCTCAAGTGCACTCGTAAAGGCGGGGCCAGATAAGGCATGTGTATCCATACCAAGAAATAGAGGTCCATTTATTTTATTTTTAATACGGTATAAACAAATTGCTTGGGTAATAGCTAAAATATGCCATTCATTAAAACTGGTTTGTAATGAAGAACCACGATGTCCTGAAGTACCAAATATAACACGTTGCTCTGGGAAGCAAAGATCCGGCACTTGAGCGTAATAAGCTTCTATTAGCTTGGTTACATTAATGAGTATCGAGGCGGGAGCCTGTTTGCCAGCGAGTGGGCTTGTTTTTTGTACTATGTTTTTCATAGTCTTTTTCGTTGTGATACAGTTTTATTTTGTGAAGACATATTGAGTGATAATAAAAATTCTTTAAATTGCAAATGAATCTCTGGATGTTTTAAAGCATACGCAACATTTGCCTGTAAAAAACCAAATTTACTGCCACAATCATATCGTAACCCATCAAACAAACAAGCATATACACTGTGTGTTTTTAATAATTCCACAATACCATCAGTGAGCTGAATTTCACCCCCTATTCCTGGTTTTGTCTTTGCCAGACAACTAAAAATATGGGGTGTGAAAATATAACGTCCGATTACACCTATATTAGAAGGGGCGAGTTCAGGCTTGGGTTTTTCTACAATCTTGTGAATTTCTCCATACCCATTGTGTAATGCTTTCAGTTCCACGATTCCATATTTTTCGGTTTCATCATAAGGAACTTTTTGGGTTGCTATCACACTGCTATGGGTTTGCTCATAAATAGTTAACATTTGTTTTAAGCAGGGCTGATCTTGCCCATCAATTAAATCATCTGGTAATAGCACGGCAAAAGGTTCGTTTTGGATAAAAGAGTGAGCACATAGTACTGCATGACCAAGCCCAAGGGTTTGAGCTTGTATGATGTAAGTACAGCGTATACCTTTTGGTAAAATCTTACGAATAATGCTTAATAATTCTTTTTTTCCTTCTGTAGCCAGTTTTGTTTCGAGCTCATAGTTTGACTCAAAATGCCCTTGGATAGTTTGTTTGTGCTTGCTGGTGATAAAAAATAATTCAGTAATACCAGCACTAATAGCTTCTTCTACTGCATATTGAATTAATGGCTTATCAACAATCGGGAGCATTTCTTTTGGACTGGATTTAGTAGCGGGGAAAAAACGAGAACCTATGCCTGCAACTGGAAAAATAGCTTTTTTAATAAACTTGTACATCATAGTTTTTTTACTCTTATTGAGAACCCATTCAAAAAAATAAACGTCTTGAAATTATATTGTAGCAGTCAATGATAGATTATGCTTTTATGCAAAAGCTGGTAAAAAACATGCTGACTATGAGCGCAGTCTAAATAAAAAAGTTAGCTGATTAGTTGTTTGACGAGCGTTTTATGAATAGCGTACAATTATGCTTTGACTTTATTAAATTATGGTATGGAGTACATTAAATGCACAATGCAAGTAAAATTAATATTGCTATAGCTGGGTGCACGGGTCGTATGGGTCGAGCACTTATGCATGCAGTTTCAGATAATGTTAATTTACATCTGAGCGTCACTACAGATCACTCCACTTTGCTTGCCCCTCATTTTGATGTTTTAATTGATTTTACAACCCCTGAAGCGACACTTTCTAATCTCCGGTTTTGTCTAGAGCATCAAAAAAAAATCGTTATTGGGACCACGGGCTTTTCTAAGGCTCAATTATCCACTATTGAACAAGCAGCGCATCACATTGCAATAGTGATGTCTCCTAACATGAGTATAGGGGTTAATCTGTGTTTAGATTTGATTTATAAAGCAGCTAAAGTATTAGAAAAAAGTGTTGGTGATAAATTAGATATTGCTATTATTGAGGCACATCATCGCCATAAAGTAGATGCCCCTTCTGGTACTGCGCTTAAAATGGGTGAAGTGATTGCTTCAGGTTTATCTACAGGTAATTTGCCTGCTTTTTCGAGTATACGAGCAGGCGATATTGTTGGAGATCATACCGTTATTTTTGCAAGTGAAGGAGAGCGTATTGAGATTACCCACAAGGCAAGCAGTCGCGCTACTTTTGCTCAAGGCGCGATGTGCGCGGTGATATGGTTGCAAGATAAAAAGCCAGGTTTGTATAGCATGCAAGATGTTTTAGCTTTATCTGAAATTTAATGTTATGATGCTTCTAGGAAAAATTTTTCACTTTTTTCATCATACATAAAAAGTTCAGCGTAACGTGCCCAAGAGGTCACCGCTTTTAAGGCCTCTTGAGCCGATAGGCTCGGAATATAGTTTTCAATTTTATCTCGAAATTGATTGATTGAAGCGCTATGATCTTCTGTTTCTTCAAGAACATGTAAGATATGAGCTGCTAAAGGAACATATTTTTCTAAATGATCACGAAATATTTTTTTCCGCTCTTCTATGGTTCCTGCTGCAAATTTCTTGCCTTGCTGGGTTAAATGTAGATCGCCTCCTCCTAGCTCACAGAAACGAAAAAGTTGAAGAATTTCTGCTATTTTTAAAATTTCTCCTGCATCCATATTCAGTTTTTCTGCTAATTGTGGTAGATCAACTTGTCCTGTATAGTTCGCTGCGATAGCTTCTATAAAGCCCTGAAGAATATTTGAAGAGATATAGGGTAAAGCCATACCAATCCCCATTCCAGCGAAAAAACCTTCTTTTTTAGAATTTCTACTATTTTTTAATGTCATTTTTTCATAGAGATCATCGACTAGAGCACGAAACTCCGGAGTGAGTCGATTCCTAGGATGAGAAAGAGAAACGATAACCTCTTCAATGATGTGGCCTGGATTCGATCCAAAAAGCACAATACGATCTGCCATTAAGACGGCTTCTTCAATATTATGAGAGACCATTAATATAGACTTGGTGCTCATTTGCCCTTCTATCCAAATATCAAGAAGATCAGCGCGTAATATTTCTGAAGTAAGCATATCTAAAGCCGAAAAAGGTTCATCCATCAATAAAAGAAGAGGTTTTACAACCAGTGCACGAGCTAAACCAACTCGTTGTTGCATACCACCTGATAGTTCATTAGGAAAAACGCCTTCATAGCCATCTAAGCCGACTAAATCGATGGCGCTCAGTGCGCGTTCTCGGCACTCTTTTGAATTGATATTATGTGCTTGAAGGCCAATTGCAACATTTTCAAGTACGTTCATCCAAGGAAATAGTGCAAAACTTTGGAATACCATGGCTATGCCTTTACGAGATGCTTCTAAGGGTTTGCCTTGTATAGTGATTGTACCTTCTGTTGGTTGAATTAAGCCACAAATTGATCGTATAAGCGTTGATTTCCCCGAACCAGAACGCCCTAGAAGGCAGGTGATTTCATCTTCATAGAGTTTTAGGTTAATATTGTTTAAGACAAGAAAATCACCCCCACTACCTTTGCGGAAGCAATGTCGCACATTGTTTAGTTCTACCAAAACATTAGAATTTATCATAATATTCGCTCTTTTTAATCAATATTTTTATATTGTAAAGCATAGTTATACAGTCTTCGCCAAATAAGTCGATTTAAAATGATTACAAATAAGACCATTACAGAGATGCCTAAAATAACGCTATGTGAATCTCCTCTTTGGGTGGCTTGTGCAATAAAACCACCTAAGCCATGGGCTTGTAGTCGAATAGAGCCCCAGTTGATTACTTCTGCTACAATACTTGCATTCCAAGCTCCTCCTGAGGCAGCTAAAGCACCTGTAATATAGTATGGAAGAATACTTGGCAAAATAACTTTTCTCCACCATAACCAGTTTTTAATATTGTACACCATACAGACTTCTTTTAAATCTTTTTGGAACATACTTACCCCTGCAATAATATTAAAAAATATATACCATTGTGTTCCTAAGATCATTAAAGGAGAAAGCCAAATCTCGGGATTAAGATTATATTGTACAATAATAAAAACAAAAATGGGAAATAAGATATTTGCTGGGAATGCTGCAAGAAACTGTGCTAAAGGTTGTATATATGAAGTAACTTTTGGACGTAAGCCTACCCAAATACCAATAGGCACCCAGATAATGCTAGCTAAAATAATTAAAATTATAATTCTAACAGAGGTGATAGCGCCTAGAAAAAAAACGTTAATAACATTTTCAAGGGTAATAGCATGATGTAAGTATTTTATTAGAAATAAAATAGAGCATATTAATACAGCTCCAACCAGTGCAAACCATGTGGCATTAAAAAAAGAATTTGCCCAAGCAGGCAGGGGTATGATTTTTTTCTGTTTAAATGGAGCTGGCCATGGCATATGCAGCATTAAATTTTTTAAAACTTGCAGAGGTTTCATCATTACAGCCCAGGTTTTGCTTTTTTTAAGCATATTATAAACCCACGATGTAGTAGTTATTTCATTTTGTTTGGATTCTGCTCTTAGTTTGTCAGACCATATCATAATAGGTCTAAAGATGAATTGATCATAGAGTAAAATAACGATACCCATGGTGAAAACTGCCCATCCTACGGCAGCTAAATCTTTACTATTGATTGCTAAAGCTAACCATGATCCAATACCAGGTAATGATATTTTTGTGTTACCCACAACAATAGCTTCAGAGGCTACCACAAAAAACCAGCCACTAGACATAGACATCATTGTATTCCATATTAATCCAGGAGCAGCAAAAGGAACTTCTAGTTGCCAAAATCTTTGCCAACTATTTAAAGAAAATTGTTCGCAGACCTCTTTTAAATCTTGCGGAACACTTCGAAGTGACTGATAAAATGAAAAAGCCATATTCCATGCTTGACTCGTAAATATAACAAAAATAGAAGCTAATTCAACGCCAATTTGCTGTCCTGGAAAAATACTCATAAAAATAGTAACTGTAAAAGTTAAAAATCCTAGGATTGGAACAGATTGTAGGATGTCCAAAATAGGAATAATAATCATTTCTGCTTTTTTATTTTTTGCTGCAAGGGTTGCTATAATAAATGTAAAAATAAGAGAGGCAAATATAGCCGCAAACAGCCTTAAAGTTGTGTATAGAGCATATTTTGGAAGGTTAAGTAAAGACAGCTCAATAGGGGTAGATTGCAATTTAGCGAGCGTTTGGTTCATGCTCCCTGTGCCAACTGTGATTAATGCGAGTATAGTTATGACGAATACAAAAGCCATTGCATCATAAAAACTTGGCAAAATTTTTCGTTGTCCAGATAGTTGTTCTAATCGCAAGTTTATCATTTAAAAAGTATATCCTAGGCTTGCAACCAGTAAATAATAATGTTTGTTTTGCTCTCCAAATAGATGTTGTATAATAGGAAACCCAATGCCAAGTTGGGTAATGAGCTTCTTTGTCGAAAACCACAAAGAAGGCGTAATCATCATCACATTACCTCCTGAATTATTATCGATTGCACCCTGAATTTTATCTTTCTCACTATATTGTCCGTCTATTTCAAGTAATCCTGCAAGAATCCATGAAGAGGGCTTGAAACACAAAGACCGCCCAATACCGAATTGATAAAAGTATTGATTGCCACGTTTGGTTTGATTTTTTGAAGTGGTTAAGAAGACACCGGGAGATACAAATCCATACCAATCACAATAAGTTCGACTATAGGTTGTACCCAGTAAAAACCCCACTGTACCTATACCTGTGGCTGGTTGTTTTTCAGTTGATCCTGTTGGGAACGTGACGTTAGTAAAAATAGTGGCTTGATCAGAAAAAAGAGCAGTATTTTGTATGTAATAGGCATATTCAAACTGTAAAAAAATATCTTTTAAGCCAGAAGCATGGGTGTTTTTTTGTTGATAATGTGCTGCAAAGGGAATATTCAAAAAAATAGAGAATTGATCGCTAATGCCAAATAATAGACTAGGAGTAATATCAACGAAATGCTGATTTGAACCTGATAAATTCTCTACTAATAAATAGGATTGTGTTACGTTGGCATCGATAATATTTTGACCTAGACTGAGCAGGGGTCCGGGCTGCTGTGAACTAGGGAGCGCAAAATTTCCTGTTTTGGGAGATTTATTTTCATGAGCCATAGCATTGAATATTAAGAGGCCACCAAAAATTATAATGAAATTGACTGGCTTGTTTTTCCGTATTGTAATGAACATGTTTGGCTCTTGGAAGAAAAAATCAAAAACAGTATCTATTGAGTATAGAGGTTTTTTGAGGATTGAACTATCTAGGCTGGCTATTAAATAGGCAAGGCTAAGCTAATTGATTAGCTAAATAGAGTGCCAAAGGCATCTATCATTTTACGAGGACAGTATGCATTTGTAATGCATCAAAAAAACAACAGATTTTTTAATTTTAGGCACGATTATCCTCATGTTTATAGCCAGGTGTGGTGAGGCAGATAGGTATATCCCTGTTTTTCCCTCAGGGGTGATCATTAGCGTTGCGTTTGCAATTCTATTGCAAAGCAGCATGTGCTGTGCTGTGCTATTGTGCAAGTTAAAAGAGTAGCTTGCCAATGGCTCGTTGTATTATCTCACTTTAATATAAGTGATAATACGCCCTTTTATTGGTCAACGAGCTATTCTTTGTATCTGCTGTCACACGCTAGTATTTTTTGTCTCGCGCGGTGATAAGACTGCAGATAGGTTGTGAAATGTGTCAGTAGTAAAAACCAGGAGTACCCCATTATGCCTTTTACATCGAAAGAATGAGCTGATTATGTTGAAATTATCAATGATTATTTAGATAAAATTCCAGTAAATATTATAGAAGATTTCGCTCTCATATCGCAGGCCTTAGAGACTATTGTTCAGCCTAACCATAGCGCTACGATATCTGCTGCACAAGAAGACTTAATATCTGATATTAAGGAGTTGGTTGATAACCCTGACATGTATGTTGGAAATGCAGAAAATTATGCTTAGTTTCAAGCTATAATGCGAGCGCAAATCACTAGAAAAATAAATGAATTCGCAAGTATGTCATCTGCAGGAAAAGAACGATATACCTAAGTTCAAATAACAAGTGCAACTCTGGAGCAGACTATCATTAAAATATTGAAATTGCAAATT
>CANJXG010000020.1 GCA_947478905.1 Coxiellaceae bacterium | reverse complement strand
GCTGTACCAGAAGCAGGTAGACTAACCTTCGGGAAGTCGCTTACCACGGTATGGTTCATGACTGGGGCGAAGTCGTAACAAGGTAGCCGTAGGGGAACCTGCGGCTGGATCACCTCCTTATCGATATGCTTGGCGATTAAGTGCTCACAACAAATTACATAATGCGTTTTGTTTCTTCTCAATTTGGGTCTGTAGCTCAGCTGGTTAGAGCGCACCCCTGATAAGGGTGAGGCCGGTGGTTCGAGTCCACCCAGACCCACCAAATTGTGAAATATTTTGATACACTAATACACTTAGTGTATAATAAAAAAAAATGGGGTCATAGCTCAATTGGTAGAGCGCCTGCCTTGCACGCAGGAGGTCGTCGGTTCGATTCCGACTGACTCCACCACATTCAGATTCCATACCATTTCTACACCATCTAGTGAAAATGCCCATTTAGACTAAACTCTTGGTATAACCTAAGAGGAGTCCTTTATGTCCGATATCATCCAACTTATTCATCTTCTGCCTAAAGCAGAGCTACATTGCCATATTGAAGGGACCTTAGAGCCGGAACTCATGTTTGCCTTAGCGCAAAAAAACAATATTAAAATACCGTATAAAACACCAGAAGAAGTAAGGCAAGCTTATGAGTTTAGCGATTTACAATCTTTTTTGGATATTTACTATGCTGGTGCAGCCGTTTTGCAAACGGAGTCTGATTTTTTTGAATTGACTTGGGCGTATTTAAAACGTGCTGAGCAAGATAATGTGAAGCATGTTGAAATATTTTTTGATCCACAAACGCATGTGGAGAGAAATATTGCTTTTGACACCGTTATTAAAGGGATTTATTCTGCTTTACAAAAAGGGGAGACAGAGTTAGATATCAGTTTTAAAATTATTATGTGTTTTTTAAGACACGCTTGTGAAGCCTCTGCGTTTGAAACTTTAAGACAAGCTTTGCCTTATAAAAAATGGATTACTGCAGTAGGGCTGGATTCTGGAGAAAAAGGCAATCCACCTGAAAAATTTGAGCGGGTTTTTGCTAAGGCAATACAAGAAGGTTTACTAACCGTTGCGCATGCAGGGGAAGAAGGGCCTGCAGAGTATATATGGCAAGCCCTACGTTTGTTAAATGTAAAACGCATTGATCATGGTGTGCGGTGTATAGAAGATCCTTTATTAATGAGGTATCTTAAAGAAAAACAGATCCCTTTAACAGTATGTCCACTCTCTAATATTAAATTACGCGTGTTTGATACCATGAAAGATCATAATATTAAAAGACTCATAGATGAAGGCTTATGTATTACGATTAATTCAGATGATCCGGCTTATTTTGGGGGCTATATAAATGATAATTACAGAGCGTTAGCACAGGCCTTTCATTTCACAGCAGAAGAGGTGGTAAAGCTTGCAAAAAATAGTTTTATTGCGAGTTTTATGAGTGAGCAGATGAAGCAAAGTTATTGCACCCAAATTGATTTTGTAAGCAATAGCTGGCAGTCGAATTCTCAGTTTGCTCCCATCTAACAAGGGATCGGTCACCGTGCCGGCCCAGTATGGATATTTTTAATAACCCTGTTGATAACAGAATAATACCCATATCTATACTGGGCCGGCACGGTGACCGACCCGATCGTTAGATCGAATCAAACTGACAAGTCGACAAACTTATCTTGCGCTATAAAGAAGATTCCATAGCGTATATTATGAAAAATAATATTAAAAAATCAGAACTATTTTCTTATTTCAGTGCCATTCGTATTGGGGTTGAAATAGGCACTATAGAAGTGATTGCTGCTTGGCGGTTTTTGTGCCTAGATTTATTGCTTTAAGTTGAAAAACTTACATTTTTAAAAAATCTTGAGAAAAAATTAGATAATTAATCTGCTTTTAAGGTATTATTTAAGCTCGTTATTGACTACTTTACTTTGGTATATATAATTAAAACACATACACCTTTTCCTCAATATGTCCTTTTTGGACATCCGGTAAGCCATAGCTTATCGCCTATGATTCATCAAAATTTTGCCTCTCAATGTAACGTAGATATGAGTTATGTAACACAAGATGTGTTATTGGAAGATTTTCCTACTGCTTTGAAAACATTTCGTGTACAAGGCGGAAAAGGGGCTAATATTACCGTGCCTTTAAAAAAATTGGCGTATACTCTATGTCAAAAAACCAGTCAGACTGCCGATGTAGCGCAAGCGGTGAATACCCTATATTGGGATGAGCACAAGATTTTATGTGGTGATAATACCGATGGAGTGGGTTTGGTGTGTGATTTACAAAATGCACACCATCAAGTTATACAACATAAAAATATTTTAATTGTGGGAGCAGGAGGCGCTGCAGCAGGTATTTTACCAGCCTTATTAGCTGAAAATCCAGACAATATTTATTTAACTAATAGAACGCATCACCGTGCTATTGCGTTAGCAGAGCAATTTAATATTCCTAAAATACAGGTTTTATCTGTTGAACAGCTTCATCAAAATAGTTCAACTCTATCATTTGATATTATTATTAATGCCACTTCGGCAAGTTTATATAATGAATTATTGCCCATTGATCCGATTATTATCAAAAATAAAATCGTATATGATGTAGTTTACAATGTAAAGCACCCAACTATTTTTGTGCAATGGGCACAAAAGCACGGTGCAAAAGCGGTTTTTGATGGATTAGGTATGCTGATAGAACAAGCCGCACACGCTTTTGATATTTGGCATCATCAAAAGCCCGATACAAGATTAGTACGTGAATTATTACAGAAAAAATAAAATTAAAAAAGGACTCATTGAATGATGCAAGCATTACCCAATTTTTCAAAAATACAAGTGAATAATATTGTATCTGATTTAGAACATATTTTAAAAGCTAATTTAGAGGATATCCAGAGGTTAGTAGAACAATCTACCCCCACATGGAATAGTTTAGTAATCCCTATGGAACGTTTAGAAGATAATTTAAATCAATTTTGGTCTCCTATTTCTCATTTAAATTCGGTAACGAATACACCAGCATTAAGAGCTGCCTATAATCTATGTTTGCCCATGTTAAGTGAGTATAGCTCAACGATTGGTCAAAATACAAAACTATATGAAGCGTATATATCTCTTTCACAACCTAGTGAATTTGAAACATTAGATTATGCGCAAAAAAAAGTGATTAATAACGCACTGAGAGATTTTAAATTATCAGGGGTAGCTTTACAAGGAGAAGAGAAGCAAAAATTTTGTGATTTACAACAAAAATTATCTCAATTAGAAAATAAATTTAATGAGAATGTGCTCGATGCAACGCACGGCTGGAGTATGACGATCACGGAAAAAGAAAAACTTGAAGGCATACCTGAACATGCTATGCTCAGTGCACAAGCTGCTGCGAAAGCTCATAATGAAACTGGGTATCGATTTGGTCTTGATTTTCCAAGTTATCATGCCATTATGACGTATGCAGATGATCGAAAATTGAGGGAAACTTTTCACCACGCCTATGTAACGCGCGCTTCAGATACAAGTCCGATGGCGCCTCAGTGGGATAATAAAGAAAATATTGATTTAATTTTACAGTATCGAGATGAATTGGCTAGATTATTAGGGTTTGATAATTATGCACACTATTCTTTAGCCACTAAAATGGCACATACGGTCGAAGAAGTAATGGATTTTTTGAATAATCTATTGGATGTAACCAAAGCACTCGCAAAAAAAGAATACGAAAATCTATGTGCTTTTGTGGGGCTTGATAGCTTAGCGCCTTGGGATATAAGTTATTACACCGAAAAATTACGCCAACATCGTTATAATGTATCTCCAGAAGATTTACGACCTTATTTTCCTATTTCAAAAGTGTTAACAGGCATGTTTAAAATTATTGAAATACTCTATGGTATGCAGGTAGTGGAGAAAACAGGTATAGAAACCTGGCATCCCGACGTACGGTTTTTTGAAATTCGAGATCAAAATAATGAAATACGAGGTCAGTTTTATGTTGACTTATATGCCCGAGCGCAAAAGCGAGAGGGGGCTTGGATGGGAGAGTGCCAAAATAAAAGACGTTTAGAAAATGGCCAGATGCAAATACCGATTGCTTATTTAGTCACTAATTTTTCAGCGCCTACAGGCAATAAACCTGCATTATTAACACATGAGGAAGTCGAGACCTTATTTCATGAATTCGGGCACGGTTTGCATCATATGCTGAGC
The DNA here is from genome assembly GCA_947478905.1 of Coxiellaceae bacterium. Taxonomy (GTDB): domain Bacteria; phylum Pseudomonadota; class Gammaproteobacteria; order Berkiellales; family Berkiellaceae; genus CANJXG01. Next base: position 19,651 of record CANJXG010000020.1, on the reverse strand, counting down.
AAAATAGAATATACAGACGTTTCAGGAATTAGAGGGGTTCCTTGGGATGCAGTGGAATTACCCAGCCAATTTATGGAAAATTTTTGTTGGGATCCTCAAGGGTTAGCATTGATTTCTGGCCATTATCAAACACAAGCACCCCTTCCACCTGAATTATTAGAAAAACTAAAAGACGCGAAAAATTTTCAATCTGCCTTGCAGTTAATTCGTCAATTAGAGTTTAGTCTATTTGACTTTCATTTGCATAGTGAGTATGCGCAGGGTGAAACGGTGCAATCTCTTTTAAATACAATTCGAAAAACGGTGTGTGTGGTGCCTATTGCAGAATATAATCGCTTTCAAAATACTTTTGGTCATATTTTTGGAGGGGGCTATGCTGCAGGATATTATAGTTATTTGTGGGCCGAAGTGTTAGCGTGTGATGCATTTTCAAAATTTGAAGAAGAAGGGGTGTTAAATCCAAAAACAGGCCAGGCTTTTTTACAAGCAATTTTGGAACAAGGAGGTGCAAAAGAGCCCAGTGAGTTATTTTTAGCATTTCGCGGGCATGCTCCTCAATTAGAGCCTTTATTACGTCATAGAGGACTAATAGCATCATGCAAGATAAAGTAGCGATTGCACGTACCTTTTCACGTGCAGCTAAGCATTATGATGAGGCTGCTTTTGTACAAAAAGAGATAGGGCAGCGATTATTAGAGCGTTGCCAATGGCTCAAAGCGCACCCTGCCTCTATCCTAAATTTAGGATCAGCGTGCGGTCGATTTACCCAGGCATTACAAAATGTATATCCTAAAGCCCAGATTATAGGGCTTGATGCTGCCTTTGGCATGAGCCAAGTTGCTTTAAAAAAATTACCTAAAAAAACGTATAAAACATTTTTGAAAAAAACACCTTCTTTTATTTGTGCCGATATGGAAATTTTGCCTTTTAGATCGCACACTTTCGATCTGGTGGTTTCAAATTGTACCTTTGAATGGTCAAGGGCGCTCCCCAGTTTATTTTTAGAATTAAAACGCGTTTTAAAAGATAAAGGGAGCTTATTGTTTACCACAGCAGGTCCAGATACTTTATTCGAATTGGCGCACAGTGCTTATAGCGTAGACGGACAATATCATGTGAATGCTTTTTTAGATATGCATGATATTGGAGATATCCTGTTAAAGGCAGGGTGGTGCGATCCAGTTATGGATAGAGAATTAATGACCATCACCTATTCTAGCGTACAAGCACTTTTGTCAGATATTAAAAAATCAGGTTCGACGTATTTATTTCAAAAATTAAATCCCTCCTTTCAAGGGAAGCGTTGGATAGCAGAATTAATTGCAGAATATGATCAATTTAAAATAGATAATACTATGTATCCTGCCAGCGTAGAAATTATTTATGGGTATGCTTGTAAAAACACAAAAGATATTCCCACCCAAATTCGTATGGTCTAAATGCTTGCTAAATTATTAAATCGATTGGGAGCATGGATCTCTCCTTGCGTGCTTTGTTTAACTATTCATAATAATGCGCAGCCTTTATGTGCGCAGTGTATCGAAAATTTACCTTGGATTAAACGTGCTTGTATTGGATGTGGTCTCCCTTTAGTAGAAGGGAAAGTAGGAAATCGCTGTGGCCCTTGTTTGATTATGCCTTTGCCTTTTGATGCAGTGAAAACATTATTTGAATACAAATGGCCTTGCGATCAATTTATAGCTCAAATTAAATTTAAACAAAAATTAGAATTTGTGAATGTATTAGCCGAGTTAATGGCAAGCCAGTTTGGTATAGACCCCAATACGTATCCTACTTGTTTAATTCCCGTGCCTTTACATCCCACGCGATTAAAAGAGAGAGGTTTTAATCAGGCTCATTTATTAGCAAAAGTGATAGGAAAAAAATTAAATATTCCGGTTGCATGGGATTACGTTACAAAAATTAAAAAAACCCAAACCCAGTCTAGTTTATCGCTAGATAAGCGCCTTGCCAATCTCAAAGATGTATTCAAAGTCACTCCCCATTTCCCGGAAAAATTTAAATTAAAAGTAGCGATTATAGATGATGTCATGACTTCTGGTGAAACAGTCAGCTCTTTAACTATGTCTCTTAAAGCAGCAGGGGTACATAGAGTAGAAGTGTGGTGTTGTTGTAGAACGCTCAAGCCTCAAATTTCTAAACGATCTCCGTTATTGGGACCTATACTCAAAGAAAAGAGATAGGAAATAATATGGATAATAAAAACATTGCTTTTATAGGCGTAGCGCTTGGTTGGGGTGCCCAGCAAGTACAAACGGAGTTTGGACCAGAAATAATACAATCAACTCATTTTATAAATAAGTTAATAAACTCAAATCCGTCGATTCATTGGCAAGCCACTATCTATCCTGAAAAAATAAGTGGTAATACTGATCCTATTATTAGGCCTGCTGATTTAACCTATGATCAACGTCTTGAGTTGGTGGTCCAAACTACGCAGCGATTAGCTAAAGAACTGCAAATAGCTTTGTCCAATGATTGTTTTCCCATTATTGTTGGGGGAGATCATTCTATAGCTATTGGCACTTGGAGTGCTATGACCGTGGCTTTAGAGGCTAAAAAGAAATTTGGCTTAATATGGTTTGATGCACATATGGATTCGCATACCCCACAGACGACTCCTTCTATGGCAATTCATGGTATGCCGGTTGCTGCATTATTAGGTCATGGAGAATCTAGCTTAGTCGATATTCAACAAAGCGGTCAAAAAATAGATCCCAAGCATTTGGTCTTAGTAGGGATAAGAAGTTATGAAGATAGTGAAGCGGCTTTTTTAAAAAAACTAGGCGTGCATATATTTTATATGAAAGATATTCAAGAACGTGGGTTTGATACGATTTGCCAAGAAGCATTAGCAATCGTCAAGAACAAAACAAAAGGTTTTGGATTGAGTATTGATTTAGATGGTTTTGATCCGCAATATGCTCCCGGAGTAGGAACGCCTGCACCGGATGGTTTACATCCACAAGATGTGTTATCAGGATTATCTACTTTGATCAATGACACGCATTGTAAAGCATTGGAAATTGCTGAATTTAATCCCACATTAGATAGGCAACGTAAAACCATCCATTTAATAGAAGATCTTATTAGACTCAAAATAAAATGAATACTCAACCTGATGCTGCACAAATAATTGCAGAAGAATTTAGTTTTTGTGCTCATAATTATGATGCTTTAGAAGTAGTGTTAGTGAAAGGTAAAGGCGTATGGTTATGGGATGTGCAAGGCCGTCAATATATGGATATGACTTCAGCTTATTCAGCAGTTGCACATGGTCATAGTCATCCTAAGATAGTGCAAACGTTAATAGAGCAAGCCCAAACCTTGTCTTTAACTTCTAGAGTATTTCATACCAATAAATTAGCACCTTTTGTAAAAAAGCTGTGTGCAATGTCTAGGATGGATATGGCACTTTTAATGAATACGGGTACAGAAGCGGTTGAAACAGCAATTAAAGCAGCCAGATTATGGGGATATGGGGTAAAAGGGATCCCTAATGAATGTGCAGAAATTATTGTTGCAAAAAATAATTTTCATGGACGTACTATTACCGTCATTGGTTTTTCATCCGATCCGCATTATAGAGAAGGTTTTGGACCTTTTACACCGGGTTTTGTGTCAGTGGATTTTGGAGATATAGAGGCTATAAAAAAAGCAATTACGCCTCATACCTGTGCTATTTTACTTGAGCCTATACAAGGCGAGGCAGGTATTTATATTCCACCAGATGGATATTTAAAAGCCTGTACTGATCTTGCTGCACAAAATAATATATTATGCATATTTGATGAAATTCAAGCCGGATTGGGTCGCACGGGTAAATTATTTGCGCATTTCTATGATGGCGCTCAGCCCGATGCCATCATTGTGGGTAAGGCTTTGGGGGGTGGGGTATTGCCCGTATCTGCCTTAGTTGGCAAACGTACTGTTATGGAGTTATTTACCCCCGGAAGTCATGGCTCTACTTTTGGAGGCAATCCTTTAGCGTGTAGTATTGGATTAGCGGCATTGGAAGTGTTAGAATCTGAAGGCTTAGTCGAAAATAGCGAAAAATTAGGCATTTATTTTTTAGAGCAATTACAAAAAATTCAAAAAACCTATCCTGGCTTTATTAAAGTCTTAAGGGGTAGAGGATTATGGATTGCGATGGAAATTGATCCTGCTAAAATACAAGCAAGAAGGGTATGTGAAGCTTTTTTAAAACAAGGTATTTTGGCTAAGGAAATACATGGTACCATTATACGATTTTCACCTCCTTTAATAATTACTCGTCAAGAGTTAGATTGGGCATTACATAAAATACATGCAGCGTTTAAAACATTATAGTCAACTCATTCGTCTTGATAAACCTATTGGCACCTTATTATTAATGTGGCCAATGCTGATTGCTTTATGGGTTGCCGGAAAAGGAGAGCCTAGTGTTAAAAATATTTTTATTTTTATCACAGGGTGTTTTTTAATGCGTAGTGCAGGGTGTGCCATTAATGATTTTGCAGATAGAAACATTGATGGTTTAGTCGCGCGCACTCAAAATCGGCCTTTAGCCAGAGGGTTGATAACCCCTATAGAAGCAATTGGTGTTTTTTTAGTATGTATTATTTTTGCCTTTTTATTGGTTTGGCAAACCAATTGGTTAACTTTGCAATGGTCTGTTTTAGCCGTAATTTTAGCTTTTGTGTATCCTTTTATGAAGCGATATAGTTATTATCCTCAGTTTGTATTGGGTGCTGCTTTTGCTTGTGCGGTGCCCATGGCCTTTGCAGCTCAGATGAATGCCGTTCCGCCTATTGCTGGTTTATTGTATGCGGCAACCCTTTTGTGGGCAGTAGCCTATGATACTGAATATGCCATGGTAGATAGAGACGACGATTTAAAAATCAATGTAAAATCGACTGCGATTTTATTTGGAACTTGGGATAGAGCTTTTATTTTTATGGCGCATATAACAATGTTAGCTTTACTCGTATTTTTTGGGTATTATGCACAGTTAGGCTTTATTTATTATGTGAGCATAGCCTTGGCCTTAGGCTTGGTTTTGTATCAGCAAAAATTAATTTATGAAAGAAAAGCCCAAGATTGTTTTAAGGCTTTTTTAAATAATAATAAAATAGGGATTATTTTATTTTTGGGTGTTTTTTTTAGTTATTAATTAATTACTTAATAGACACGCTTTAAAAGAATCACTTAACTCTTGCATGAGATCAAAATAGATCATTTCTTCTTGGTTAGGGTTGGTTTGGATACGAGCCCCTAAGGGGTCGAGTTCAAAGTTTTTAGTCTTAGTTTGCTGTAATAACTTTTCTACAATAGTTCTGCTAAATTCAGGTTCACTAAAAACGCACTGGATATTATCTTTTTGAATAATCCCTTGAAGATGGTTTAGGCGCTGTGCGCTTAGAGGAATGTGTGGGTTGATAGTAATGCTTCCATTGGCTTGCAGTCCAAATTCTTTTTCAAAGTATTGATACGCATCATGAAATACTAAAAAGGGTTTATGATTGACTGTTTTTAAATCGTTGGTTATTTTGGTATGTAATGTATCTAATTTTTCAAGCATATGGTGTGTGTTTTTTAAATAAAGCGCACTATGAGAGGGATCGATCGCTTGAAGCTTTTTAGAAATAGCTACAATGATTTGTTTGGCATTTTTTGTATTAAGCCAGATATGCGGATCGATACTACCGTGGTGGTGATCATGGTGTTCGTGATCGTGGTGTTCGTGATCATGATTATGACCAGCATGATCACCATGATCACCATGATCATGCGCTTCCCAGTGGTCATCTTGTCGGATGGGCAGTAAGTTGAGATTAGCTGCCTGTATTAAATTCAGGGTTTGTGTTTTAGGTTTTAGGTTTGCAACTGGATTTATTAAAAAATTCTCAAGCTCTGGGCCTACCCAAATAAGTAAATCAGATTGCACAATTTTAGTAACATCTGATGGCTTTAAATGAAAGGTATGGGGAGAATTGGGAGGAGAGAGTAATAATTGGGTTTTTACCCCAGGAACATTTTTTGTTAGTCCAGAAACTAAGCTGTATAAGGGTTTAATAGTCACTAATACGTTAATTTCAGTATTTTTTTTATTTTTCTGATTTTTATTATGTTTATCAAGGGGGGTGTTGAAATACAACCCGCTTAAAAAGCCAAGTATAACTAAAATTAAAAATATTATTTTTTTAGGGGTCATATTGTATCGTATTTTTTAACTGATTTTTAATGCTACAATGTACCATATCACAAGTTATTCACAAAGCTAAAGCCAGCGCAAAATAAAAATATATGTCCCATACTATATCTCATAACGTACCTGATACTATATTACTATCGACCGAAAATATTAATTTATTTTTAAGTAATAAAACTATATTAGAAGATATTAGCTTATCCTTATCAAAAGGTAAAATTTTAACCATCGTTGGACCCAACGGTGGAGGAAAATCGTGTTTAATTAAAATTTTAGTTGGTTTATTAAAGCCTAGTTCAGGCATGCTTTATCGTCAATCGGATTTACGTATAGGCTATACGCCACAACGTTTTCAAATAGATTCCACCCTTCCATTGTCGGTACAACGATTTTTAACGTTGATCCCCAATCCTCCATGGGGCAGCGCCTCAATGAGGAAAACGGCCTTAGAAAATATTTTAGAAGAAGTAGGCGTGCCCCAAGTACTCCATCAATCTCTTCAGACGCTATCGGGTGGAGAATTGCAAAGGGTATTATTAGCGCGTGCCTTACTCAGAAAGCCGGAATTGCTTGTTTTAGATGAGCCTGCACAAGGGGTGGATTTAATAGGACAAGATGCTTTATATCGTTTAATTGTTAAAATTCGTAATACCCATGGGTGTGGCATTGTTTTAGTGTCGCATGACTTAAGTTTAGTCATGGCTGAAACGGATGAGGTTTTATGTTTAAATCAGCATGTTTGTTGTTCAGGCTCCCCTGAAATGGTGAGTCAAGATCCAAGATTTTTAGGATTATTTGGACTAGAAGCAGGCAGCTTTGCTTTGTATACACATAGGCATGATCATGATCACAAATAGTATATTTAGTTTTTTACCTGATTTTATGTGGCGTGCTGTGGTCTCAGGCTTAGGGGTGGCTATCATTGCCGGTCCTTTAGGTGCGTTTATGGTGTGGCAACGTTTGGCATATTTTGGCGATACCTTAGCGCATGCGAGTTTATTAGGAATTAGTTTAAGTTTAGCTTTTCATTTTAATATGAGCTTGGGGATTTTGGTAGTTGCTTTAATGGTATCTGGATTGTTGGTTTTTTTTCAGAAAAAAAGTTGGTTAGCTAGTGATACACTATTGGGCATTTTAGCGCATGGATGTTTAGCTTTTGGATTAGTCACTTTAAGCTTAGTACAAGGACCCCAAATTGATATTTTAGGGTATTTATATGGGGATATCTTGGCAGTGAGTATGCAAGATATCGCGATGATTTATGGGGGCGGACTCTTTATTTTAACGATGATGGCCTGGATATGGCGTTCCCTCTTATCAGCCACTATTCATGCAGAGTTGGCCATAGTAGAAGGGGTGCCCGTTCAAAGAGTACGCTTAATATATATGTGTTTGTTAGCTTTAGTGATTGCTTTGTCTATTAAAATTGTAGGGGTTTTGTTAATGACGGCTTTATTAGTTATCCCTGCGGCTACCGCCAGGCGATTTGCTCATACGCCAGAGCAACTGGCTTTGATAGCCAGTCTGATAGGAGGCCTTTGCGTTTTAGGAGGCCTTGGTGTCTCATTATATGGAGATGTGCCTGCCGGCCCGGCTATTGTATGTATATCTGCTATTTTATTTATTGTATGTTTATTTAAACCTAAATAATGTACAAAAATTTTGGACTTTTTGGATAGCGCCATGTTAAGCTGAGAAGCTTTTATTTTATATTTTTGATATTTTAAGAGGATTTGCGTGATGTTTGGTTTTTTTGATTTTATCTTTGAATCTGTGCCTTCCAATAGAAGTACTTATTGTGCGTACATACTATTACAAAGTAGAGAAAGTAGTAAAGGAGCAGACGATGGTGGTCATGCAAAAGGTGCTTATGTGCAAGGGTTTTATCAATTAGCAAAAGAAGGTGGCTTGCGTTGTCAAATAGTAAGAAATACATTTGATAGTTATAGTCAATTTAAACAAGCACATCCAGCTTTATACAAACAGTTATATCGCACTGATGCTCAGGGTAAAGTTAAAAGAAAAAATGCCTTTGAATTAGCGATTGTGCCTGAAATGAATGAAGATGAAATTCTCAATATCATTAGACGAGAATATATTTATCAAAATGAGCATGGTCTTTTGCCGCAATCTGTTTTTAAAGTACAAATGATGAAAGAATGGTTAGGTGACTTAGATAAAACGAAGTTTAAAGAAGCAGGTAATATGAGTGGCGCTACTATGACTATAGATAATCCTGATAAAAATCAAAAGGGATCAGAAAAGTTTTTACATAGTGCACTTCAATTTATAGGGTTTTTCGCTACCCTTAAAACATTTTTTAATTTTGCTATTCCTTTTGTTTTATTGATCTCGTTTTCTTCACTCACGCCAGTGGCAGCGCTTGCGGCATCGATTGGTTTACTATTTTTGTTTAAAATACTTCATTTAAGTGACTATTTTGGTTTGAGTGATATAGCAGAAGTCTTGTGGAATGATCTGCGTTGGTTAACGTCTAAGCATTTTATGAAGAGTAAAAGCGCTTTTTCTCCTAGTAAAGCGATTCGTTCGGCTTGTTTTTTAATTGCAATAGCCGCTTTTGCTGCAGTTGGTGCCCAAGGTGCCTTTGTTGGTGTATTAGCTTTAGCCGCTCCTGTTATAGGAGCGGGTATGGCTGCTTATGCTTTAGCCGGTATTTTAGCAGGGTTATCCTTTATGGGAGCTTGTATTGGAATGATGCTACCCGTGCGCTATATGCATGGTTTTGGTGTTTTTGATAATACTATTCCAGTGAGCGTAATACAAAAATCAGTGGTTCCAGACTTAAGCAAGAGTAAATTACCGCCTTCTGCTTTAGAAAATGCACCTTCTAAAGCAGAACGTAAGAATACTAAATTGAAACGTTGCCAACAAGAATTAGAAGAATTAAAATCCGTAAAAATTCGTAAGAAAAAGCACAAAGCTGCTTAATATCTTTCTAAATTTAAGCAGCTCCACTGCCCTGATGATATTTATGCATCAGGGCTCTAAAATCTCGTGCCATTGCAGGTGGGTTATTGGTGGTACTAAAAATAGCTGCAAGTTTCCCATCTGGATTAATTAATAATACTGTTCCGCTATGCTCTATATGTCCATTAATTGGAATATTCTCTTGTGAGACAAACAAACCTATTGTTGTGGCTAGAGCGCGAATATCGCTATGATTGCCGGTTGCGCCTAAAAAATGCGCATTTTTAAATTGGCTTTGTGAAAAATAATTTTTAAGGTGATCTACGGTGTCACGTTCTGGATCAATAGTAATAAAAATAAAGTGCGCCATCGACGCGGGACCGATTAAGGCTGCCATTTCATTGAGTTTACCCAAGGTTGCAGGGCAAATACCTTCGCATTGAGTATAGCCAAAAAATAAAAAACTCCAGTTATTATTTAACTGTTTATTACTAAATAATTTATTATTAGAATCTGTGAGATTAAAATGAGGTAAAGCGCGCGGCTCTGGCAGCGCTGTACCGCTGGTTAAATGAAGTGGTTTTTTTATAGGGATAGGCGGAGCTTCACTCGAAGTCGTCTCTGTATTAAGAAAAAAGGCAATTAATAATGCAATCAGAGCAATGCAAAAAATAAAAAGATAATTTTTATGGTGTGATTTCATGAGTAATAGTGATCCAATAATAAAGCGAAAAATAAACCCATTAAATAAAAAATAGAAAACCAAAAGGTTTTCAGGGCATAGGGTTTTTCTGTTTGTTCTGTTGTAAAATAGAGTCTAATTGAATAGTATAAAAATACACTTCCTAATAATAAAGCGGCTATTAAATAAAGTACCCCACTCATTGAAAATACAAAAGGCAATACTGTGGTAAGTATCATGACTAATGTATATAAAACAATACATAATTTCGTAAACGGTATGCCATGTGTAACAGGCAACATAGGCAGATTGGCTTTTTTATAATCTTGCTCTCTATGAATGGCCAGTGCCCAAAAATGAGGCGGAGTCCAGGCAAAGATAATCAAAACTAATAATAAACTATGGGGATCGATATGATTGGTGACGGCTGTCCACCCTAATAAGGGTGGCAGTGCACCTGCTAATCCACCGATAACGATATTTTGGGGGGTAGCGTGTTTTAAATAAAGCGTATAAATTACAGAATAGCCAATTAAAGTAAAAAAAGTGAGCCAGGCTGTTAGAGGATTAAGATATAACGCTAAAATACTAAGACCCAGTATTCCAATAATCAAAGCAAAACGAGTGGCTTGTTCAGGAGAGACTCGACCCATAGCAATAGGTCTATTTTGGGTTCGCTTCATTTTACAATCGATCTTTCGTTCAACAATATGGTTTATAATGGCTGCCGAACCTGCAGTTAAGGCAATGCCCAGACTGCCTATAGTGAGCGCTTTAAAAGGGAAAAAAGAAGCAGGGCAAGCCATTATCATACCAACCCACGCCGTGAGCAGCATAAGTAAAACGACTTTAGGTTTACATAGCTCTAGGTAATCTCGCCATAAAGGCTTGGGGAGTGTATGCATTAAGATGCCCTAGGTTCTGTTTTTAAATAAAAGAGTAAAGTGATTATACTTAATAATAATAGGGTTGCAATTCCATTATGAGCTACGGCAATAGGTAAAGGCAATAAGGCGACTACATTGGTAATACCTAATGAAACTTGAATCATTAATAAGAGTGCAATAAGCATAATAAAATAGCATGTCATTTGCCGCTGAGTTTGCCATAAGGCTCGTATTAATAATAATATGATTAAACTGGTTATAAGCGCGCCTATTCTGTGGGCCATATGAATGCCTGTTCTGGCTTCTAGGGTCATATAGCTTAACGGGTTTTCTAAATGAAAGGCACCCAACAGATTAAAAGCTTGCAAACTCATTTTAGGCCACCATTGAGTTTGGCATAAAGGAAAATCGGGGCAACTTAAAGCAGCATAATTGGTGCTTGTCCATCCTCCTAGCGCAATTTGTATACTCACGACAATGAGCGTTAAAATGGCTAATCGTTTTGTATTTTTACTGACATAAATATGAGTGCGAGCACCCGATCCTTGCATCATCCAAAAGCAAAATAGTAAGGACAGTAATAAAAGCCCTGCTAATAAATGACTCATTACGATGACTGGGAGTAATTTAAGCGTCACAGTCCACATCCCTAGTAATCCTTGAAAAATAACAAGGGCCGTAAGGCCTATAGCCAGTATTTTTTGAGTACGCGTAATAGAAGAGTTTTTACTAAATAACGTGATCCCAGTGATGATTAAAATGAATAAGCCTAGTGTAGTCGCAAAATAACGATGGATCATTTCAGTATGCGCTTTGACATAATCAATGGGGGATAAAGGGAATGCATTTTGTGCTTGGATGACTTCGCTATAGTTAGCAGGGGCGCGCCATAAGCCATAACACCCTGGCCAATCAGGACAGCCCAATCCGGCATCCATTAAGCGCGTATAGGCGCCAATTAAAATAACGGTGAAAGTTAACAATAGGGTCATTAAAATTAATATTTTTCTGATAAATAAGGGTTGCATAACTAGTGTGTTCTTATCCGATTGTAGAGGCTTTCATGAGTTTGTTTAAATCTTTTAAAATACCCTTAGCAGGGGTGTCCCCTGTATAGTACATCATAATATGACCTTTGGGATCGATAAGATAGAATTCACCTACTGCATCACGTTTGGTTTTATCGCCAATAGTACTTAAAGTTTTTTCATAAGAGCGCATGTCTAAAAGATATTTTTTGTCATATTGTGTAAATTCATTTATTTTATTATGCGCTAGTAAAACGAGCATGCGTTCTAAGCGCGGGGCAAATTTATTTAAAGAATGATGAATTTGTCCCATCAGATCGATCGTTTCGTGGCAAGTTTCTTGACAGGTTAAAGGCGGGACATAAATAAATTGCCATTTTCCGGCTAGTTGATCACCATTAAAAGTAGTGTGACTCTCTATTGAAGTGAATGATAAATCACTGGCTTGTTTCACTGGCACAATGAGATCACCCACATTATTATGTCGTAATGTCGCTATACTGTCTTTTTTATGCATAGTAAGAGCAAAACCAAAAGGCCCTAGAAAAACAAGTAATAGCAAAATCAGCATTAATCGAGGATCCACTTTTCGGGTATCCGATGGAACAGGCGTATTATTATGTATAGTGGTAGACATTTTTTAAGGACTCTTATTTTTAGTACGACAAACTATAGTGTAAATTATCACTAGACTCAAAGCTAGTAATAGCCATTGCAGCGCATATGCAAAATGTTTTTTCGGGTTTAGCCAAGTAGCTTCTTGCGGCAGTGCTTCAAAACTAAATACCGAATCAGAAGATAAAGCAATTAAAAGAGGTTCTAATGTACTTTTAAATACAGGTTTTAGCAAAGCAAAATCAATTTCTTGAATTCGAAAATAAGATTGATGAGTCTCTAACTTGTTTTTAATAAAACGATTTTTATGAGGGAGGCTAATTTTGCCTGTAATCGTCGTTTTTTCATCTAAAATAGGTTCAATTACGGGTAAAATCCCTCTAGAAGCACCTCTAGCAATCCAGCCTCGGTTAATAAGAATGCTTTTATTATGATCAATTAAAAAAGGCGTGATAACATAGTATCCTACTTGACCAGAGTGGATTTTGTTATCCAAAAAAATGGTATGATGGTTTTGAAAGTAGCCGCTGAGTTTAATGATTCTATTTTGATATAAATACGGTTTTTTTAAAATAGAGGGTAAATCTACGATGGATAAAGCATCAAGTTGGGCTTGATGGGAGTGCGTTTTTTCGAGTGCTTGTTTTTCTACACCCCGTTGTAATTGCCACAGGCTTAAACTGCATAGCAGTAAAAAAGCCATTGTGACACACAGCGCAGGGATAATTGTGATAGTAAAAGGGGAGTAAGACAATTTCATGATGGATTTTAATTTTATGGATAGTATTGTTTTTTTAATAATGGGCTGTATTGTAGTCTCATTAATATTTGGTTTATTTTATTTTATTACTCATAAAAATCGGCAAGATGAAAAACATCTTGCACGCTCTCTTACTATACGCATGCTGCTTTCTATTATTCTTTTTATAGTGCTTTTCTTTGCTTATTATATGGGCTGGCTTCATCCTCATGGATTACCGTTTTAAGAGAATTAGAGCCAATAGACAAAAATAAATAAAAACAACCAAACCACATCCACAAAATGCCAATACCAAGCAACGCCTTCAAAAGCAAAATGATGTTCAGGCGTAAAATGTCCTTTTAAGCATCGCCCTAAAATGACCATCAGCATGATGGTGCCTAATGTTACATGCACACCATGGAATCCTGTGAGCATAAAGAAGGTACTACCATAAATACCGGATGTTAATTTTAAATTTAAATGCGTATACGCTTCATAATATTCAATTGCTTGAAAAGCGACAAAGCTAAGTCCAAGTGCAATAGTGAGAAATAAACCTATTATTAATTGCTTACGATTATGCTTGAGAAGTCCCCAGTGTGCCCAGGTTATAGTCGCTCCACTTGATAATAAGATAAGGGTATTAACGGCTGGCAGGCCCCAAGTATTTACTACAAAATAAGGAGCCGGAAAAAGTTCAGGATTAGGATTTTTTAGTAAGGGCCACTGCGCAACAAAGTTGGGCCATAAATAAGTATGGGTTGCAGCCTTTTCACCTAGGCCGCCTAACCATGGAACAGAAAAGTGACGAGTATAGAATAAAACGCCAAAAAAACAAGCGAAAAACATGATTTCAGAAAAAATAAACCAGCTCATGCCCCATCTAAAAGAATGATCCATTTGCGTACTATAAAGACCTGCTTGGCTTTCTTTAATAACGTCTTTAAACCAACCAATAATCATCCAGGTAAGTAAGAGGGCACCAGCAAATAAAAAATAATGTCCTATATCATTATTATGCAATAAATTCACTATTCCAAGGGCCATACATCCTAAGGCAATCGAGCCTATAATAGGCCAATAGCTTTGTGCGGGCACGTAATAATGTTCATATTTTTTGATTTTTTCCATAAAAACCCCTAGTGTTTTGTAACATCAAATAGAGTATACGACAAAGTAATAGTTTGATACCGCTTAGGTATCTCGGGAGTTACGGTAAAGCGCAAAGGCAGAATCATTTCTTGATTGGGTGCTAACTCTTGTTTTTGAAAACAAAAACAGACAATTTTTTTGACATGCTTAGCACCTTGACCAGGGGATACGCTAGGGATTGCTTGAATCGTCATGGGTCGGTTGGTTAAGTTTTTAACCCTAAAATCAGTTTGTACATATTCACCCGGATGAAAGGTAAATTTTTTATTTTGTGCTTCAAATTCTGCTTGGATGTGTGCATCCATATTAGCCGTTAATTGTACGTTGATAAAGCGTGCCGTATCCATAGTGGTAATGTCATTAGGAACTTGCGTTTTATTTAAGTCTATTTTACCATTTAAGCCGGTTACTTTACAAAATACATTATAAAAAGGGATTAAAGCAAAAGCAAAACCGAACATAGCCACTGCAACGAATATTAATCGTCTAATATGTTTTTTGAGTTTCTCATCCTGTTGAGATTTAAGGTACATGAGGAGGCGTCACATTAGTATGATAAGGAGGAGGAGAAGGTAGGGTCCATTCTAGTCCCTGCGCACCTTCCCATACTTGATCGGTGGCTTTTGGGCCACCTTTAATCGTTTTAAGGATGATATATAAAAATAATAATTGAGTCGCACCAAAGGTAAAGGCCCCGATACTGACAATTTGATTAAATTCTACAAATTGCAAAGCATAATCTGGTATTCTTCTAGGCATACCCGCTAGTCCTAGGAAATGCATCGGTAAAAAAGTGACATTAACAGAAATAAAAGACAGCCAAAAATGGACTTTACCTAATGTTTCGCTATACATATGCCCCGTCCATTTAGGAAGCCAATAATAAACAGCAGCAATAATAGAAAAAATAGCCCCAGGGACTAAAACGTAATGAAAATGGCCTACTACAAAATAGGTATCTTGATATTGAAAATCTGCAGGAACAATAGAAAGCATTAAGCCTGTAAAGCCACCCATCGTAAATAAGAAAATAAAGGCTAAAGTAAAGAGCATAGGGGTTTCAAAAGTCATCGAACCCCTAAACATGGTGGCAACCCAGTTAAACACCTTCACCCCAGTAGGGACGGCAATTAACATGGTTGCATACATGAAAAATAATTCTCCTGCTAAAGGCATTCCAGTGGTAAACATATGATGCGCCCACACAATAAAGGATAAAAAAGCAATCGAAGAGGTTGCATACACCATTGAAGCATATCCAAATAGTTGTTTGCGTGTAAAGGTTGGTAAAATTTGGGAAATGATACCAAAAGCGGGCAAAATCATAATATAAACTTCAGGATGGCCAAAAAACCAAAAAACATGCTGAAATAAAATAGGATCCCCCCCCCCGGCTGCTGAGAAAAAACTGGTGCCAAAATTACGATCGGCTAACATCATGGTAACCGTGCCTGCTAATACAGGCATAACGGCAATCAGTAAAAAAGCGGTGATGAGCCAAGTCCAACAAAATATAGGCATTTTCATTAATGTCATCTCGGGGGCTCGTAAATTTAAAATGGTTGCAATCACATTAATCGCACCCATAATGGAGGACATACCCATGATGTGGATGGCTAAAATAAAATAGTCTGTGCTTGGTGGCCCATACGTGGTAGAAAGAGGAGCATAAAAAGTCCAACCAAAGTTAGGGGCAGATCCTTTCATGAAAAGGGTAGAGCCTAAAATAGAAAAGGCCACCGGTAATAGCCAAAAACTCCAATTATTCATGCGCGGCAAAGCCATATCAGGGGCCCCGATCATAAGGGGAATCAGCCAATTTGCTAATCCAACAAACGCGGGCATGACAGCACCAAATACCATGATGAGCCCGTGCATAGTCGTCATTTGATTAAATAGCTCAGGGTTGAGTAATTGCTCACCTGGTTTAAATAATTCGGCGCGAATCAACATGGCCATGAAACCACCTGATAAAAACATAATCAGACTAAACCATAAATAGAGTGTACCGATATCTTTATGATTCGTGGTTAACAGCCAACGCATAAGCCCTTTGGGGGGATGATTATGATCATCATGAGATTCTATATTAATATTATTAGGTATATTAGGTATATGGGGTATAGTCGTCATATCAAAATCCTAGTATTAAGTTTTGGTCATATCATGTGTTTGACTGGTAATTTTTTCTTTTTGGCTTTTTAGCCAAATGTCATAATCGGCTTGTGTTTTTGCTTCTACCACAATAGGCATAAATCCATGTCGCGTGCCGCATAATTCAGCGCACTGTCCTCGGTAGACGCCTGGTTTTTCTATTTTTGTCCATACTTCATTAATAAAGCCTGGGATCGCATCTTTTTTAACAGAAAGTTGGGGCACCCACCAAGAATGTAATACATCACTAGAGGTAATTAAGAATCTAATTTTTTTATGGATAGGCAAGACCACAGGTCTATCGACTTCGAGTAAATAGTATTTACCTTTGGGGGCCAGATTTTTAATTTGCTCTTCTGGAGTAGATAAATAGCTATAAAAATTAAAATTATCATCAAGATAATCATATTGCCAATACCATCTGTGGCCTGTAATTTTGATAGTAATATCAGATTCGTCAACATTATCCATATAGATAAGTGTCTTGGTGGCGGGTACTGCCATTGCAAATAAAATAATAAAAGGAATAATCGACCACACTATTTCGACCGTCGTGCTTTCATGAAAAGAAGCTGCGGCATAGCCTCGAGATTTTCTGTGTCTAATAATAGCGTAAAGCATGATGCTATAGACAACAATGCCAATAACCACGCAGATCCACAAGATGGTCATATGCAGATCGTAGACTCTTGCACTCACAGGGGTTACCCCCCTGTGCATATTCAAAGTATAGTCAGCAAATGCGCTTGGTATTAATGCGAGCCATAGGATGATGCACCTTGCCCAACGAACGATCATAAACAGCCTATCTCCCTATTTTTAAGATATCAATTAATTCTAAGCGTACTTTAACTCGTTACTTTAACGCGAAATGGTATTTAATGCGAGTACCTGCGCGGAATTTTATTAATATATTTACGAGGCAAGCTCACATATTTAGTTTTAAAACCAACCTATAGTTAATTGCTTATAATGTTTTGTATTTATATTTTTACCAATTTACTCTAGAATGGGTATTAGTTCTTTGCTAATCTAATTCGTTTAGCCGACGAATCAAATGAAATTTTTAATAATGGTTAGGAGTCATTACATGCTAAATAGAAGATTTAAAAACATGGCCTTGAGTTTCATTGGTGGCGCTATTGTTGGAACTGCAGCAGCAGTATTGTTAGGAGCAGTATTTCCAGTAGTAGTAGCTGCAGCAGCCGCATCAGCTGTATTAGCTACTTCAATTTTTTATTATACACATGCTGCATTACCAGCTAAGGTTGCACAGAAAAAGGCTTCTGATGTTACAAAAGCTGATCCTAAAAAAGCTGACGATAACCTTAATGAAAAACAGCAGCCACAGCCACTTTTTTCTGCCTCATGCCATTCATCCTATTCAGTCTCATCAGACTCAGACTCAGGCTCAGATTCAGATGATTATTTAGATGATGCATTAAGGTCAAGCAACGACGAGGAAGAATCGAAGACTCCTCCTCGTCGTCGTAAGGGATACAGCAAAGATAGGGGCTGATTTCTTTAAAACAGGAAATAGTAGTGTCTACATAGAGCCTCATAATCTCTTTGTCCTAGGTTCGAGTTCTAGCAGGCCCACCATATTTGTCAATCACTTAGCATCGTCACAATAAAATTCAAAACTCCCATGGGGCGGCTCATGGGGCAGTTGAGAATAAAACCCCATCATAAATTACAACAGCTAATGTTTCGCATAGATTTATAATTTTCATAAATCAAAAGCAAACTGACTTGTTAATATTAATTTTCTCAAAAATGGCACCATCTTTATTTTGTCGTTGCGAGCAAGCATTCTTATGCGGCGTGGCAATCCAGATATGGGGATGGGATATAGATTTAGTTACTTAATGGGTTCTATTTTTTAGAAGAGTCAGTTATTTATAATGAAGCTTTTAATTCCTTTCAAATGCCTTTTGATGATTTGATTTGTGTATCTTTCAGTCTCTAAGCTTGTTAATTAAATAATAAATTATTGATGTGCTGCGATAAATATAGAGAGCTAAAAATGCCGCATTACAGCAGCAGGGAGTAATATATATTTAATAAAAAATATTAAAATAACTTGCATCCTGCTTGAAGTGACATTACTATAAAAACAGTAGAGTAAATTTACAGTTGTCAAAATAAAATTGAGGTTTGATTTTAGTTTAGTGTAAAACTTTTTGCCGCTATTATTTTAATCACGATAACCTAAGGATGAAGGACTACAGCATGACAAATAAAAAAGAAAAAGATTTAAACCCCAAAGAACGTATTTTAGCTTTTAAATTATCTCAAGAATTTACAGAAGAAGATTTAAAACAAATTTCTGGTGCGGCCAATGGCAAGAGTACAACTGGTGTTGGAGGTACAAATCATGGTAGTTATAATCACCAAACTGGACAGACTGTACAGGATACTTCTTCTGATATAACTAAATATTTTTAAAAGTAAAATATAAATAGTTATGATTAATTTATTAATTCCTACTATGCCAGATGACTCACATGCGGTTTGTGTGCATCTGGCTATGAAAGAAAAAAAACATAATAGTCTTCTGTGGTACACATCTGATTTTCCCACATTACAGATGCACTCTTTTGAGCTCAGTCACAACGAGATTCACTGGACACCTCAAGGTCATGAATTTAAAAATAAAAATAAATTTTTTGATCTCGTTTGGTACAGGCGCCCTAGGGCGCCGATACTATCAGATAAATTACATGAAGATGATTTGAAAAACTCTGAAAGTGAAAATAGAGCTTTTTTTCAGAGTTTTTGGCATATCATTGCACCCAATGCCTTATGGATTAATCCTAGCGATAATGCAAGAAGAGTTAATTGCAAAATGTTACAGCTAAAAGTCGCTATGCAGTTGGGATTAACCATTCCTCAAACATTAATGTCTAATGATCCAAGTAAAATTAAAGCATTTATTGTCAAAAATGGTATTGATAATACGATATATAAAACATTTTTCCCATTGACCTGGCAACCGGGCACAAGTTTGCATATGATTTATGCAACAACCATTACACTACAATCTTTACCTTCAGATGCTGCGCTACAAAGTACGCCAGGCATTTTTCAAAAAAAAATAGAAAAACCTAAGTTCAAATAACAAGTGCAACTCTGGAGCAGACTATCATTAAAATATTGAAATTGCAAATTTAGTTTTCACCATTTTTGGCATAAATGCTCTTACGCATCACCATTTTGCTTGTCAAGGATGGCATAGCCACCGTAGGCGAG